>NZ_ATLN01000095.1:0-240514 GCF_000416195.1 Pseudomonas sp. CFII68 | reverse complement strand
ATCGCCGATAGAGCCAAACAACACCGCTCTACCTGCTCCTTCCGGGCTTCGATAACCTGGAGCCCAACACCTTCGAAACTTACTTAACTCATTGAATCTCAAGGAGTTTTCCGTTTCGACTGCGCCGGAAGTGGGGCGAATTATAGACTTCCAGAATCTGCCGTCAACCCCTAATTACGCTTTTGTTGCAGAAGGGACTTTCCTACCCAGCAAACGCGGGATCCGGCGCATAACCGGCGGGACCCTCAACATCAACAGTACGGCACCTATAAAGGCGTATATCGACCACTCTTTCAGATCTGCCCGCACGATCCACAGCATATGGAGCAGTCCAAGCCCCAGGATCAGATAAACCAGCCGATGCAATTTCTTCCAGCGCACGCCAAGCCGCCGCTGACTGTAGCGATTGGAGGTGACCGCCAGCGCCAGCAGGCCGAGAAACCCAAGCGCCCCAACAATAATGTAAGGCCGCTTGCTCAACTCGACACCCAGCTGCGACCAGTCGAACCCCAATATGAACGCCGCATACCCACTCAAATGCAGCACCACATAAGTAAAGCACCACAACCCCAACTGCCGTCTGACCGCAACCCACCCCGCCCATCCCGTCAGCTTTTGCAGCGGCGTCATGCTCAAGGTGATCAACAACAGGATCAACGTGCCCAACCCGAGCCGATCCACCAGCACCTTGCCCGGGTCAGGACCCAGCGAGTTCATCAAGGCCTCATAAAGCCAGAACAAAGGCCAGACCGCCGCCGCGATGAAGACGCCGACTCGCCAGACTGGAAAACGCATCAGTAGTCCTTCCTCAGGTCCATCCCTGCATATAAAGAAGCGACTTCATCCTGATAGCCGTTGAACATCAACGTATCGCGAACATTGGGGCTGAACAGCCCGCTCGGCAAACGACGTTCACGCGCCTGGGTCCAGCGCGGGTGATCGACCGTTGGATTGACGTTGGCATAAAAACCGTATTCGTCAGACGCAATGCTTTGCCAAGTCGTCTTCGGCTGCTCGCTCACCAAACTGATACGTACGATGGATTTCACACTTTTGAAACCGTACTTCCATGGGACCACCAACCGCAGCGGCGCGCCGTTCTGGTTCGGCAACTCCCGTCCGTACATCCCAACCGCCAGGATGGCCAACGGGTTCATGGCCTCGTCCAATCGCAAGCCTTCGACATATGGCCAATCGATCAAGGCGAAACCGGAACGCTGCCCCGGCATGACCTTGGGATCCTGCAGGGTTTCGAAGCGGATGTACTTGGCCCTGGACGTCGGTTCGACCTGCTTTAGCAATGCGGAGATGGGGAAGCCGATCCACGGAATGACCATCGACCAGGCCTCGACACAGCGCAATCGATAAATACGCTCTTCCAGTTGATAAGGCTTCATGAAGTCTTCCACCCCGTAGCGTCCCGGCTTGCCCACCTCCCCGTCCACGACCACGCTCCAGGGCTCGGTCTTCAACGATCCAGCATTGGCTGCCGGGTCTCCCTTATCGGTTCCGAACTCATAGAAGTTGTTGTAATGGGTTGCGTCCTTGAACGGCGTGATGGGCTCATTCTTGACCGTGACCGCGCCCCATTGGACCGAAGGCAGTTTCTCGGCAAACCAGGACGGCGCCTTGCCGGGCTCGACATCGGCATAACGCGCCGCATCGGCAGCACTGGCCCATCGTGGCAAGCTGCTCACGGCCAGACCCGCCATGGTTGCACCGAGCATCTGACGACGGGATAGATAAAGGGATTCGGGCGTGACGTCCGATTCACGGCAGTCGGACGACTTGGGGATCTTGATCAGCATGACAACTCCGCAGTATTGGAGGGCAGGTACACCAATAGACTGCGGAGTATGGGGGAAATTACATTAAGGCAACGTTTAGCGTCGGCGAAGACGCAACAAGTATTGCACCGGTCCGGAGGCGGCATAACCCAGGAACACCAACAACAGAATACGTGGCGGATCACTGAACACCACCGCGAATACCAGCACCACTGCCAGAATTGCCACGAACGGCACGCGCCCCTTCAGATCCAGCTCCTTGAAGCTGTTGTACTTGATGTTGCTGACCATCAGCATCCCGGCCGCCGCAACCAGCAGCGCCACCAGAAACGACATTTTTGAACCCTGGATGCCGTAATCGCTGAATGCCCAGACAACACCTGCCACGACACCCGCCGCGGCCGGACTGGCCAGGCCGATGAAGTAACGCTTGTCAGCCTTGCCGACCTGGGTGTTGAAACGAGCCAGGCGCAACGCCGCACCCGCCACATAGACAAAGGCAACCATCCAGCCGACCTTGCCCATGTCCCCCAGCGCCCAACCGAACGCCAGTAAGGCAGGCGCTACGCCGAAGGCGACCATGTCGGACAGCGAATCGTATTCGGCGCCGAACGCGCTCTGGGTATTGGTCATGCGGGCCACGCGCCCGTCCAGGCCATCGAGCACCATGGCGACGAAGATCGCAATGGCGGCGAACGCGAAGTAACGGCTCGCCCCTGCGCTATCGCCAGCGCTCAAGGCAGCCTGGGCACTCATGGAGCTGATGATGGAATAGAAACCGGCGAACAGGTTCGCGGTGGTGAACAGATTCGGCAGCAGATAGATGCCACGATGCCGGACCTTACGGCCTTCTGCGTCATGGCCTTCTTCGACGTGCTCATCGATGGGCAACAGGCTTTCGGCGTCAGGAGCCTGGTTTGGCTCGTCGGGACGTTCGCTCATGGACAATACCTTGCAACGGTGTGAAAAAATTCGACAGATGTCTGGGACGACGGTTCTACCGCAAACGATGCAGCTTTATACCAGAAGCCACCGCCCAAACGAAAAAACGCGGCCAAGGCCGCGTTTTTCGATCAAGTTCGCGACTTAGTTCTTGGCTTTGTCGACGATCTTGTTGGCACCGATCCACGGCATCATCGAGCGCAGTTGCTCGCCGATGATTTCGATACCGTGGGCGGCGTTGTTGCGACGCTTGGCGGTCATCGAAGGATAGCCGGTAGCGCCTTCGCTGATGAACATCTTGGCGTATTCGCCGTCCTGGATACGTTTCAGGGCGTTGCGCATGGCCTGGCGGGATTCGGCGTTGATGACTTCCGGACCGGTCACGTACTCGCCGTACTCGGCGTTGTTGGAGATCGAGTAGTTCATGTTGGCGATACCGCCTTCGTACATGAGGTCAACGATCAGCTTCAGTTCGTGCAGGCATTCGAAGTAGGCCATTTCTGGCGCGTAGCCAGCTTCAACCAGGGTTTCGAAACCGGCCTTGACCAGCTCGACGGTACCGCCACACAGAACGGCTTGCTCGCCGAACAGGTCGGTTTCGGTTTCGTCCTTGAAGGTGGTTTCGATGATGCCGGTACGACCGCCACCCACGCCAGCAGCGTAGGACAAGGCCACGTTCTTGGCGTTGCCGGACGCATCCTGGTAGATCGCGATCAGGTCAGGGATACCGCCGCCTTTCACGAACTCGGAACGCACGGTGTGACCCGGAGCCTTCGGCGCGATCATGATCACGTCGAGGTCGGCACGTGGCACAACCTGGTTGTAGTGGATCGCGAAGCCGTGGGAGAAGGCCAGGGTGGCGCCTTCCTTGATGTTCGGTTCGATTTCGTTCTTGTACAGCGCCGATTGGAACTCGTCCGGGGTCAGGATCATGACCAGGTCAGCGGCAGCAACGGCAGAAGCCACGTCGGTCACTTTCAGGCCATGGGCCTCGGCCTTGGCAACGGTGGCCGAGCCTTTACGCAGGCCGACAGTCACGTCAACGCCGGAATCTTTCAGGTTGCACGCTTGGGCGTGACCTTGGGAGCCGTAGCCGATGATGGCGACTTTCTTGCTCTGGATGATCGACAGGTCGCAGTCTTTATCGTAGAAAACTTTCATGAATTTCCCCTATATCCGGCCGTTCAGGCCATTCGCTAATTTGGTTTAGATGCTCAGTACTTTGTCGCCACGGGCAATCCCGGTGACACCACTGCGTACGGTTTCCAGAATCGAGGCAGTGCCGATCGATTGAATGAAGCTGTCGAGCTTGTCGCTGGTACCGGTCAACTGAACGGTATAGACGCTGGCGCTGACATCGACGATCTGCCCACGAAAAATATCGGTAGTGCGTTTGATCTCGGCGCGCTGGGCGCCGGTGGCCTTGACCTTGACCAGCATCAGTTCACGCTCGATGTGAGCGCTTTCCGACAGGTCCACCAGCTTGACCACCTCGATCAGCTTGTTCAGGTTCTTGGTGATCTGCTCGATGATTTCATCGTGCCCTACGGTGGTCAGCGTCAGACGCGACAGGGTCGGGTCTTCGGTTGGCGCCACGGTCAGGCTTTCGATGTTGTAGTTGCGCTGCGAGAACAGGCCCACAACACGAGACAGCGCACCCGGTTCGTTTTCCAGAAGCAGGGAAATAATATGTCGCATGATTAGGTACGCTCCGTCTTGCTCAGCCACATATCGCGCATGGAGCCGTCTTTGATCTGCATCGGGTAGACGTGCTCGCTGGTGTCGACCGCAATATCGATCACCACCAGGCGATCCTTCATGGCGAACGCTTCCTCCATCTTCGACTTCAAATCCTTCGATTCGGTGATGCGCACGCCAACGTGACCGTAGGCCTCTGCCAGCTTGACGAAATCAGGCAACGATTCCATGTACGAGTGCGAGTGACGACTGCCGTAGCTCATGTCCTGCCACTGGCGAACCATCCCCAACACGCCGTTGTTCAGGATCACGATCTTCACCGGCAAACCGTATTGCAGGCAGGTGGACAGTTCCTGGATGTTCATCTGGATGCTGCCTTCGCCCGTGACGCAGGCGACATCAGTCTCTGGGAAGCTCAACTTGATGCCCATGGCCGCCGGGAAACCGAAGCCCATGGTGCCCAGGCCGCCGGAGTTGATCCAGCGATTGGGTTTGTCGAACTTGTAGTACTGCGCAGCGAACATCTGGTGCTGGCCCACGTCGGAGGTCACAAAGGCATCGCCCTTGGTCACTTCGCACAGGGTTTCGATCACGGTCTGCGGCTTGATCACACTGCCGTCACCCTTGTCATAAGGGAACAAGCCGCGATCGCCGCGCCATTCATCAACCTGCTTCCACCAACTGGCCACGGACTCCTTGTTGGGAACCTCGCCGATTTCCTTGAGAATGGCGACCATTTCAGTCAGCACGCTCTCTACAGGACCGACAATCGGCACGTCTGCCTTGATGGTCTTGGAGATGGACGCCGGGTCGATGTCGATGTGGATGATCTTGGCGTTCGGGCAGAACTTCGCCGGACCATTGATGACGCGATCGTCGAAACGTGCGCCGACCGCCAGGATCACATCGGCGTGGTGCATCGCCAGGTTCGCGGTGTAGCTGCCGTGCATGCCGAGCATACCGATGAACTGACGGTCGGTGCCCGGGAACGCGCCCAGGCCCATCAGCGTATTGGTGACCGGCAGGTTGAGCATTTTCGCCAGTTCGGTCAGCGGCGCGGAGCCACCGCCGAGGATCACGCCGCCACCGGAGTACAACACCGGACGCTTGGCCGCCAGGAGCATTTCGGCTGCCTTGCGGATTTGCCCGGAGTGGCCGCGTACGGCCGGGCTGTAGGAACGCAGCTTGGCTTTTTTCGGGAAGATGTATTCGAACTTCTCGGCCGGGTTGGTCATGTCTTTCGGGACATCGACCACGACCGGGCCCGGACGACCGGATTCAGCCAGGTAGAAGGCCTTCTTCATGACTTCAGGGATTTCCGACGCGTGCTTGATCATGAAGCTGTGCTTCACGATCGGCCGGGAGATACCGATCATGTCGGTTTCCTGGAACGCATCGGTGCCCACCAGGGTGCTGGGCACCTGGCCGGAGATGATCACCATCGGAATGGAGTCCATGTACGCGGTGGCGATACCGGTGATGGCGTTCGTGGCGCCTGGACCGGAAGTCACCAGTACCACGCCGGCCTTGCCGGTGGCACGGGCATAGCCGTCAGCCATATGGGTGGCCGCCTGCTCGTGACGAACCAGGATGTGGGTCACTTCCGGTTCTTTGAACAGGGCATCATAGACATGAAGAAGAGCACCACCGGGGTACCCGTAGATATATTTGACGCCTTCGTCACGCAAAAAGCGGACGAGCATCTCACCGCCAGATAAAAGCTCCACGTTGTTCACCTCTAAAACGCCAGAATACCGACCCACAAAAAAGGGGACGGGTCTTAATAGGTTTACTTCTCGGCAGAGCATGAGCGACGGTGGTCGCCGACTACGTCAGCACTGACTGAGCAAGTATTGGGATCGTCCCAAGTGTTGCGGGCCTTTCCCACCCAGCGCGAGGTAACGCGTTGCGGGTGTAACAGGTCGGCGCGGATGTGCGCCTCATGATCTGCCGAGTGGGTCTGCTTCTGGCAGTCCCTCTACAGCGGACTTTGGATTCTTCTGTTTCGCCTCCTTCAAGTCAAGTCGTCTATGTGCTTTATTCGAAGTAAGCGCATGAGAACGCAAGAAAAAACCTTTAAACGGCAACTGTGTTAGCTTCAATTGCGCAACCCATGACAAGGAAACAGCATGCGAATGATCTTCTTGACGGCCAGCCTGCTGGTTGGCCTGAGCCCGATGTGCATGGCCGGTCAGGTCTACAAATGGGTGGACGCCCAGGGCGTTACCCACTTCGGCGCCCAGCCGCCCGAAGGCACGGAAGCCACGACCGTGATCAAGTCCGCCCCGCCGCCCGCCAAACCGGCGGCACCGCCGTCTGGCGGAGTCATTGGCGACCAAAAGGCCATCGACCAACAGGTCAAGAAACAGATTGCCGAGCAGGAAGCCCAACTCAAGGCGTTCTGCGAACAGGCCCGGACCAACCTGGCGCAATTGCAGAACAATCCCAGGGTACGCGAAGACGTGGAGGGGGAAATGCGCCGCCTCACCGATGAGGAGCGGCGCCTGCGGATCGACGAGACCCGCAAGCAAATCGAGGAGAACTGTCAGTAACGTCGGTCAGCCGGCGTTACTGATCAACTGATCGAACTCTTTTAGCAGGACCTGCAACTGCCGGTCCTTGCCCTGCACATTGCGAGCAGCGAAGACCATTTCGGCCATTTCCTGAATCCCTGAGGCATTCGGCAACGGAAGATCCTGCTCGAGGATGGCTTTCATCCTGGGCAGGAAGATCCATTGCAGCCATTGCTCGAAGTCCAGGGTGTCGACCGCGAACGGCTCGACACTGGCCAGCGCCTGCGCCGAAGGCGACACATCGCTCCACCAGCCCTGGACCCGCAGCTCCCGCTCGATCAACAGCAACTGATCGGCGATCTGAGGAAAACGCGTATCCATCAGAGCGAAACCTTGGCCTTCTGACGGGCCAACGCCGCGCCAGCGGAATCGCCTTGTTTCTCACGAGCCTGGGCGATCAATTCCCACAGGCTGGCCTGAAGTGCCGGACGACCACTGGAGAATGTCAGGCCACGACGAGCCAGTTGTTCGGCTTGCGGCGCATCGCCCTGGGCCATGCGTACCTGGGCCAGGCGATAGAGCACCTGGGGTTCGCGTGGCGCCACACGCTGGGCGCGCTCCAGGCTGGAAGACGCACCGTTGAGGTCACCGCCGGCCTGTTGCTGTTGCGCCGTGGTCAGCAGAGCCAGCACCGGGCCGTCCAGTTGTTCATCGGCGGACAAGCCACCGGAACTTGCCGACGGGATGCTGCTCGGCGTCGAAGGCATGCTGTAGCTGCCCTGATTGATCGGCGAGGTTTCGATAGGCCCTGGCGTGATCGGACCCGGAGTGATCGGCGTGCTGCTGATCGGCGCCGAGGCCGTCGCGCCACCACCAGGCACCATCACGACGACACCGGTGTCGCCCTGCGGGATTGCCTGGACCTGGCCCTGCACCGGCCGCTTCACCGTCGTCTGACGGAAACCGCCGTTGGCCGAGACCCGCTCACTGTTGGAAACAGCAGTGCCGGAATCAACGACCGGAATCGAACCACGCTGTACGGTAGAGCAACCACTGAGCAAAGCCACGGCCGTTACCGCTGGAATCAACCACTTGTTCACTTGAAACCCTCTTTGCTTAATTCATCCAGTCCTTGACCCAATCCATCACCGATTCGGCGGGATTCGTGCCGCCACAGGCAGCACCGGGTGGTGGTTCGCTGCCGCGAATATACGGCATCTGCACGGCGCCCGGGCAATTGGCATCGGAGCCTTGCCCCGTGCGCGAATCAACCCACGCCTGGACGATGTTGTCCGGTTGCGGCATGTCCAGTGGCAACGGGTCGGCCTTGCGCATGAAACTGGTCCAGACCTGCAGCGCGCCGGTGGCACCGGTGAACGGGGTCTTGCCGTTGTCATCACGTCCGAGCCAGACCACCGCCAGCAGGTCCTGGCTGAAGCCGGCGAACCAGCTGTCGCGCGAGTCGTTACTGGTGCCGGTCTTGCCCGCCAGGGTCAGGGTCCGGGGCAGCACGTTATAGACCGAACTGCCGGTGCCTTCACGCATGACCCGCTGCATCGCGCTCTGGATCAGGTAAATGGAGGCCGGATCGAAACGCTGCTGGATCTGGAACGGATAACGCTTGAGCGGCTCGCCATCGGCGGTCAGCACGCTGCGGATGCCGCGCATTGGCGTGTTGAAACCGCCATTGGCCAGCGTCTGGTACATGGCCGCCACTTCGATCGGCGTTAGGCCACCGGCCCCCAGCAACATCGATGGGAACGCCGGGAATTCGCGACTCACCCCCAGGCGCGCTAGGGTCTTGAGGACGTTCGGCACGCCGACTTCCAGCCCGAGGCGAGCCGTCGACAGGTTGTAGGAATGCGCCAGCCCCTGGTAGAGGAACACCGTGCCGTGGGACCGACGATCATAGTTCTGCGGTTTCCAGACCTGCCCATCGGCGCCCTTGACCGAGAAGGTCTCGTCCGACAGCCAACTGGTCAGCGTGTATTGGCTCGGCTTTTCCAGGGCGGTGAGGTACACCGCCGGCTTGATCAGCGAGCCAATCGGGCGCACCGCATCCAGGGCCCGGTTGAAACCGGCGAAACTGGCCTGGCGGCTGCCGATCATGGCCTGGACTTCGCCGGTTTCCGGGTTGGTCACCACCATGGCCGCTTCAACTTCGTCAGCGCCCTTGCGCCCGCCCAGTCGCTTGAAGGTGTCCTCGACCGAGGCTTCGGCCTTCATCTGCAGGATTGGGTCGAAGCTGGTGAAAATGCGCAGGCCTTCTTCGGTCAAGTCTTCGTCGCGGTAGTCTTCGCGCAGTTGACGCTTGACCAGGTCCATGAAGCCAGGGAAGGAACTGTCCGCCAGGCTGCCACGCTTGGTCACGCCCAATGGCATCTTTTTTGCCGCCTCGACTTGCTCGGCCGTTGCCACACCTTGTTGTTGCAGCAAGTCGAGCACCAGGTTGCGCCGCTCGAGGGCACGCTCCGGATTACGACGCGGGTTGTAGGAAGACGGCCCCTTGACCATGCCCACCAGCAACGCCACCTGATGCAGCTTGAGCTCGGACAGCGGCTGGCTGAAAAAGAACTGGCTGGCAAGGCCGAAACCGTGCACCGCCCGTTGACCGTCCTGGCCGACGAACACCTCGTTGAGGTACGCCTCCAGGATCTCCGGCTTGTCGTAGTGCAGCTCCAGCAACAGCGCCATCATGGCTTCGGTGAGCTTGCGGGTCAGGCTGCGCTCGTTGGTCAGGTAGAAGTTCTTGACCAGCTGTTGGGTCAGGGTACTGCCGCCCTGGCGCATATGGCCCGAAGAGGTGTTGACCCAGATAGCCCGGGCAATCGACTTGGGCGAGACGCCGAAGTGATGGTAGAAGTCGCGGTCTTCGACGGCGATCAGCGTATCGAGCAGGAACGGCGGCACCTGGTCGATCTTGATCAGGATCCGGTCTTCGAGGTTCTTGGGGTACAGGCCACCAATGAGCAGCGGCTCAAGGCGCACCACCGACAGGCTCGCGTTGTTCGCGCCGGTCAGCGCAGCCACGTAGTCACCGGAAAAACGCACCCGCACCGGTTGCGCCTGTTCCATGCCTTCATAGAACTGGAAACCACGGGTATTGAGGTCGATGGTATTGCCATTGACCGAGGCCGCACCCGGACCATTGGTCACGCTTTCACGGCGATAACCCAAGGCATCGAGTTCGGTCAGGAAATCATCCTTGCTCAGCTTTTGCCCGACGAACAGCTCCAGCGGCCGGGCATAGACCTTGGCCGGAATGGTCCAGCGCTTGCCGGAGAACTTCTCCTGCACCACGGCATCGAGATAGACCGCAAAACCGGCGAGCACGACAAGGCCCACCAGGCTGAGTTTAAGGGCCCAGCCCAGCCAGGGCCGCAGGCGGCTGGCGGGTGGTTTCTTGGGGGTACGGGGGGATCGGGTACGAGTCATGGCGGCGGATTATACGCACTTTGCTGCGGTTCAACATGAGCCCGCCACGTGGTTTGCGTTAGCGCGGCTTGCGGCCATAATGACGGCCTTGAATTTTTCCAGTCTATGAAGGACCGCCCGTGAGCCAATCCCTGATCGCTGCCCTGCAAAACCCGGCCCTCTACCCGCATCCCGTCGAAGGGTTCCAGGTCATCGAGACCCACATTTCCTGGGTATTGCTCACCGGGCCATACGCCTACAAATTCAAAAAGCCGGTCAACTTCGGTTTCCTCGATTTCACCAGCCTCCAGGCGCGCCAGCATTTCTGCGGTGAAGAGTTGCGTCTGAACCAGCGCCTGACCCAGGACCTGTACCTGGACGTCCTGCCGATTACCGGCAGCGCCGAAGCGCCACAGTTGGGTGGCGACGGCCCGGCCATCGAATACGCCCTGAAGATGCGTCAGTTCCCGCAGAGCGAACTGCTCAGCACACTGCAAGCCAACGGCGAGCTGACCACCGCGCACATCGATGAGATGGCCGCGCAGATCGCCCAATTCCACCTCGCCACGCCCAAGGTGCCCGCCGAAAACGACGCTGGCACTGCGCAAAGCGTGATGGCACCGGTGCTGCAGAACTTCGAACAGATCCGCCCGTTCCTCAACGACAAGGCCGACCTGCTGCAACTCGAAGCACTGCAAGCCTGGGCCGAGAGCAGTTTCGAACGCCTCAAGCCGCTGTTCACCCAGCGCAAGGCCGAAGGTTTCATCCGCGAATGCCACGGTGATATCCACCTGGGCAACGCCACAGTGATCGACGGCAAGGTGGTGATTTTCGATTGCATCGAGTTCAACGAACCGTTCCGTTTCACCGACGTCTACGCCGACACCGCGTTCCTGGCGATGGACCTGGAAGACCGCGGCCTCAAGTCGCTGGCGCGGCGCTTCGTCAGCCAGTACCTGGAACTGACCGGCGACTACCAGGGCCTGGAGCTGCTGAACTTCTATAAAGCCTATCGCGCCCTCGTCCGGGCAAAAGTCGCGCTGTTCAGCATGCCGGCCGAAGCCGATCCGGTGCAGCGCGCCACCACCCTGCGCCAATACCGCAACTACGCCAACCTGGCCGAAAGCTACAGCACCATTCCTTCGCCTTTCCTGGCCATCACCCACGGTGTTTCGGCCGTTGGCAAAAGCCATGTCGCGATGCGCCTGGTCGAGGCACTGGGGGCCATTCGCCTGCGTTCGGACGTGGAGCGCAAGCGCCTGTTCGGCCAGCAACAGGTCCCCAACGACCCACAGGCCGGCATCTATAGCAGCGACGCCAGCAGCGCCACCTATACCCGCCTGCATGAAATCGCCGCAGCGATCCTGCGCGCCGGATTCCCGGTGGTGATCGATGCCACCTACCTCAAGCACGATCAGCGCGACGCCGCGGAAAAAGTCGCCGAGGCCACCGGTACTCCGTTCCTGATCCTTGACTGCAACGCGCCGCAAGCGGTCATCGAAAGCCGGCTGGCACAGCGCCAGGCCGACCAGCAAGACCCCTCCGATGCGAACCTGGCGGTCATCGCCGCACAACAGTCCAGCCGCGAAGCACTGACCCCGGCGGAAATTCTCTGCAGCAAACGGGTCCAAACCAACGAAAGCGGCACGCTCGACATCGTGGTCGCGCAGATCCGCCAGCGCCTGCCAGGCCTGTAACTATTTTTGGCCGTGAAGCGATGCCCGGCTTCACGGCCGCCAAATAGTGGCACTATACTGGCGTCATAAAACCAACAGGTGATATGAAATGAGCCTCCCCAAGCTTCTCAATACCCCGCTTTATGCCTTGCTGCGCAAAGACGATATCGCCGGGTTCAACAGCGAACGCCCACAAGGCCCGATCGACATGCGCGGCGGCGACTTTCGAGGCCTTGATCTGCGAGAACTGAACGCGGACGACGTTGACTTCAGCGACGCCTACTTCCGTTCCGCCGATTTGCGTGGCATCGATTTTCGCAAGTCGTCATTGGAAGGCGCGAGCCTGGCCCATGCGCAAATATCCGGCGCCTACTTCCCGCCCGAGTTGTCTGCGGACGAGATCCTGATGTCGATGAACTTCGGCACCCGCCTGCGCTACCGCAGCCGCTGACAGGTAAACCAGGTCGGCCAACGCGCCGACCTGCCACCACCGAACAGATCTCCAGCGCCCCCGCTTGCGCTGGAGAATACAGCCTTTTCCCACCTCATCGTGCGTAATGCATTAGAAGCTTTTGCGTCGAATCCGACCAAAGAATCACGCTTTTCCTACTGACCGCTACACTGCTCAGAAGCTTGCCCACTGCACCAGTCGGCCGTCGCAAGGAGGCTCGATGAATGATGAACTGCAACACCTGAAGAATCTGGGCAAGACATCAGCCCAGTGGCTGCACGCCGTGGGCATTCACAGTGCCTCGGATCTACGCCGGCTTGGCGCGGTGGACGCCTATCGCGCCGTGCGTACTCGGGGCTTCCGGGCCTCCAAGGTGTTGCTGTACGCCATCGAGGGCGCGTTGATGGATGTGCATTGGAATGACATCCCCGCCGAGCGCAAAGAAGCCCTGAATAAACAGCTGGACGCCATTTCGACGCGCCATAAGACCTGACGCCCCTTTCGTTTCCAGCGCGAACCCTGGCCGCGAGGTTATTTCGGCGAATCGCAAAACAATGTTTGACATGGTAATGAGAATCGCTATGATTACCACATCCAGTCGCGAGACTGGTCGATATTTGAACAGCCCTTGGTTCGGACTCTCAGATATCTCCTCATCAGGCTAATCACGGTTATTTGACCCGGCTTTTGCCGGGTCTTTTTTTGCCTGCAATATCACTTACCGACGTGTTCGCGCATCTGCGCACAATAATCCTGGGCCGGCATGGCCGGCGTGTACCACACGTAATCCGCCATGGCCGACGTCACCTCACTGCCCTCCTCGGCCAGCATCAGGACGATAGGCGCCTCGCTGGCACCGAGATCCAATGCATGCAGCGGCACACCAACATCCTTTCGCGCATGCCAGGCACCGGCGAACAACAGTGCCGGTGTCGGCGCTTGCAACAGGCGCTCGGCCATGCGCCGGTCACGCTGTTGCTGCACGGCCAGCATCGCCGGCATTTGCGACTCTGGCAGCAAACCGCAGTGGGATTCACGGATTTGCCCCAACAACGCGTCCTTCACCGTGGCTGCATTGGAGCGAGTGCCCATCAAGTTGGGAGCTTGTCGATAGAAACGTTGGATCTCGGCGGCGTCCAGATTGGCGGCCAGCAACGGATAGCGCTGCGCCAGGGCAAACTCGACGACAGGGCCATACAGGCTCCAATCCCAGCCGGGCGACCAGTCCAGCGCGTCGGGCAGGTCCTTCGGCAAGGCGGGTAGCTGGCGGACTGAATCAACGCGTGGCTGCTGGGCGGGGGTGAGCATTTCCAGCAACAGGCTGCCCTGGGCCCGCTGCCCGGCCAGGGCCTGGAGCAGCCATACCTGCAGTGCGTGGTGATCGCGATTGTCGTGCCGCTCTCCCACCACCACCCGAGGCGCCGTGGCCAAGCGCTCGACCAGGGCCTGGGGCGTCACGGCCTGGCCAGTGTGCAAATCACGGATTCGTCCGCCGAGTGGGGGCGGTGCGATGCTCTGACACGCCGTCAGTACACTCAATGCCAGAATCAGGAGCAGGCGCACGTCCATATCCTCCAGGGCGCCCTCAGCGGGCAATGATCAATGGATGCCCGCGCTCCGGATGGTCTTGCACCAGCACGTCCAAACCAAACACCGCCTTGAGCGGTTCCGGGCGCAGCACGTGCCGGGGCGTGTCCAGGGCCACCGGCCGACCGGAGGCGAGCAGCAACAGGCGATCACAGTAACGCGCCGCCAGGTTCAGGTCATGCAGGATCACCAGCACGGCAGCGCCGCGACTGGCGAATTCACGCACCGCCTGGAGGATGGTGTGCTGGTGCAGCGGATCGAGCATCGAGGTCGGCTCGTCCAGCAACAGGGTTTGCCCCGCTTCACCCGGCCACAATTGCGCCAACACTCGCGCCAGATGCACCCGCTGGCGTTCGCCGCCGGACAACGCCAGGTAACTGCGACCGTGCAGATGCGCGGCGTCAGCCGCTTGCAGCGCCGCGGCAACGATTTGCTCGTCGCGCGCTCGACCACTCTGGTGTGGCAGGCGCCCCATGCCGACGACTTCCTCGACACGGAAGGCAAAATCCAGGGTCGAGGACTGCGGCAAGACCGCCAGGCGCCGGGCGCGCTCAGCACCCTGCCACTGGGCCAGTGGCCGGTCATCGAGCCAGACCTGCCCCTGGGCCGGGCGCAACTCGCCGCACAGCCCGGCCAAAAGGGTACTTTTGCCCGCACCGTTGGGCCCGAGCACGCCGAGCACTTCGCCAGGGTTGAGCTCGAGATCGACGTCCGCCAGTACCGTCTTGCGGCCGCGGTGAATGTGCAGGTTCTGCGCTCGCAGCATCAGGCGCGCCCTCGCACCAATAGATAAAGGAAGAACGGCGCGCCGATGAAGGCCGTGACAATGCCGATCGGCAATTCCGCGGGGGCCAGTGCCAGGCGCGCCACCAGATCGGCGAACAACAGCAGGCTTGCACCCGCCAACACCGAAGCAGGCAACAACACCCGGTGGTCGGGGCCGGCCACCAGCCGCACCAGATGCGGCACCACCAGCCCGACGAAGCCGATCATGCCCGCCGCCGCCACCGCCGCGCCAACCCCCAAGGCGGTACAAAACACCAGCTCACGCTTGAGGCTTTCGACGTTAACGCCCAGGTGGGCAGCCTCGGATTCCCCCAGCAACAGCGCATTGAGTGCCCTGGCCCGGCGTGGCAGCCAGAGCGCCACGCCGGCGCTGACCAGCAACAGCGGCCACAAGCGCGCATAGCTGGCGCCGTTGAGACTGCCCAGGTTCCAGAAGGTCAGGGTGCGCAGGGTCGCGTCATCCGCCAGGTAGGTGAACAGGCCGACGGCCGAACCGGACAGTGCGGTCAGGGCAATACCGGCCAGGAGCATGGTCGCGACATGGGTCTGGCCGTTGCGGCGGCCGAGACGATAGACCAGCGCCGTCACGCCGAGCCCGCCCAGGAACGCACACAACGACAACACGTAGGGGCCGAAGGCTTCCGGCAACCCGCCCAGTGCCGAGCCACCAACAATGGCGAACGCGGCGCCCAGCGCCGCACCGCTGGACACGCCCACCAGCCCCGGGTCCGCCAGTGGGTTGCGAAACAGTCCCTGCATCGCCACACCGGACAACGCCAATACCCCGCCCACCGCCAACCCCAGCAAGGTACGCGGCAAACGGATCTGGCCGAGGATCAGTTCGGCCTGCTCCAGACCATCGGCAGCCACAGGTAAACCTAACAAGCGCAAGGCGGCGTGCAAGGTATCGAGCAGCGGCAGGCTCACCGGCCCCAGGGCCAGGGATAGCCAGGTCGCCAGCAGACACAGCAGGCTCAGGCCAATGAACAAGGTGCGAGGCTTGACCAACGAGGTCATGGCGCCGTGGCCGACTCAGCTGGATAGAAGCCCGCCGTCAGTGTCGCCAGGCTTTGTGGCAACCGCGGGCCCAACCCGCCCACCAGCAGCGTCGGGTCGAGCTCCATGACACGTCCATCCCTGGCGGCCCGGGTCGAGGAAAGAATCGGGTTTTCCCGGAACAGTGCGGCACGCGCTTCCCCACCGCTCAGGGCACGGTCGGCAAAGACCAGTACTTCGGGATTCAGGCTGGCCAGGCTTTCCACGGAAAAAGATTTATAGCCGCTGTGGGTCGCCAGGTTGTGACCGCCGGCCTGCTGTAACAGCCAATCAGCAGAAGTGCCCTTGCCTGCGACCAGTGGCTTGCCGCCGGAACTGCCCACCAACAGCAATACACCGGGGGCCTTTTGTTTGCGCTGGGCCTCTGTCACCCGGGCCTGTTGCTGGGTGAGTTGTTTTTGATAACGGTCGAACAACCGCGCCGCCTCGGCCTCGGCCCCCAGCAACTGTCCCAGGTGCCGCAGATTGCCCTGCAGGGCCGGCAGGTCTGGTGTGGCCGAGAACAATTCGACCTGCACACCGGCGCTGCGAATTTGCGCCAGCACGGGCGGTGGCCCCATTTCCTCGGTGCCGACCAGGATCTGCGGACGCAGGCTCAGCACGCCCTCCGCCGATAGCTGTCGCTGATAACCGATACTGGGCAAGGCCCGCAAGGATTCAGGATGCTGGCTGGTGGAGTCCACGCCCACCAGCTTCGACTCGCCCCCCAGCGAACTGACCCACTCCGACACGGCGCCACCGGCGCTGACCCAGCGTTGCGGCAACTCAGCAGCGCTGGCCCCCTGGTTGAGCAACAGTGCGACACAGAGCGCAACAACGCGGATGTTCAGGCGCATCGGGCAGCTTCCTCAAAGAAGTTTTTCACAGGACCGGTCCCGGCCAAGTATCCTCAGCCACCTGCGAAGGAGGCGCCATTTGATAATTGTTTTCATTTGACCGTCAAGCATAGACATCTGTGGCATGAACCTCTGTGGGAGCGAGCCTGCTCGCGATAGCGGTGTGTCAGTCACATTAAGGCTGGCTGATCCACCGCTATCGCGAGCAGGCTCGCTCCCACAGGGGACTTTTCAACACAAATATTGAGACACCCATGAAGTTTCTTTGTACCGCCGCCGAAGTGCCCGACAACGGCAGTCGCGGTTTCGACATCAATGGGCGCAAAGTACTGGCCGTGCGACGCGCCGGCCAGGTGTATGCCTATCTCAACCGCTGCCCGCACCGGGGCGTGCCGCTGGAATGGCAACCCGACCAGTTCCTCGACCCCAGCGCCAGCCTGATCCAGTGCGCCACCCACGGCGCGCTGTTTCTGATCGAGAGCGGTGAATGCGTGGCCGGCCCCTGCGCCGGTCAGTTCCTCGCTGCCTTAGACAGCCGGGAGGACGAGCAAGGCATCTGGGTCGAGCTCTAGCAACACCGGCAACGCACGGTCCACCCACATCTGCTCGGGCGTCAACGTAACCCCGTAGGCCAGCACCTCCACACCCGCCGCCACCGCATCACGCAGGGCTGCGGCGTACACCGGGTCGATTTCCTGTGCCGGGCGCACCGCTTCGATGCCGCTCAGGTTCACACAATACAGCTGCACCGCCCGCACACCTTCCCGGGCCAGGCAGGCGAGTTCCCTCAGGTGCTTGGCCCCGCGCTGGGTCACCGCATCGGGAAACGCCGCCACATTCGTGCCATCGAACCCCAGCGTGACGCTTTTGACTTCGACCCAGGCCGAGCCTTGTTCATAGTCCAGGCGAAAATCGATACGGCTGTTTTCCACACCGTAAGCCACTTCACGCTTGAGCCCGGTAAACCCGTTCAATTCGCTGATGACCCCAGCGCGCAAGGCCTCTTCGATCAACGCGTTGGCCCGCGCGGTATTGATGCAGGCGAGCCGTCCCTGAGGGGTTTCGCCGATTTCCCAGGTGCCGGGCAACTTGCGCTTGGGGTCGCTGGAGCGACTGAACCAGACACGCGCGCCCTCAGCCATGCAATTGAGCATCGAGCCGGTGTTGGGGCAATGAATGGTGAGCAACTCGCCGTGAACGGTCTCGATATCGGCAAGAAAACGCTTGTAACGTCGAATCAAGCGACCTTCTTCCAACGCAGGGGAAAAACGCATCAGCCTTGCCAGCTCCGTAGTCCGCGTTCGATTCGTGCCACCGCTTCCTGTAGTCGCGGCAGGCTCTGGGTGTAAGCAAAACGCACATGATGGCCGGCCTGATGACGGCCGAAATCCAGGCCCGGCGTGAAGGCCACGTGCTCGGTTTCCAGGAAGTGCTGGCAAAACGCAAAGGCATCGCCGCCGAACGCGCTGATATCGGCATAGAGGTAAAACGCCCCTTCCGGCTCCACCGCAATACCGAAGCCCAACCCACGCAAGGCCGGCAGTAGAAAGTCACGGCGCCGCGCGAACTCGGCCCGCCGCTGCTCGAAGATCTCGATGGTCGCGGGCTCGAAACAGGCCAGGGCGGCGTACTGGGCCATGCTCGGCGCGCTGATGTAGAGGTTCTGCGCGAGCTTTTCCAACTCGCCGACGGCCGCCGGAGGGGCCACCAGCCAGCCAAGTCGCCAGCCGGTCATGCCGAAATACTTGGAGAAACTGTTAAGGACAAAGGCATCGTCATCGACTTCCAGCACGCTGGCGGCGTCGGTGCCGTAGGTCAGGCCGTGATAGATCTCGTCCACCACCAGATGGCCGTTGTGGCCCTTGATGGCCTTGGACAACCCCGCCAGCTCGTCCCGGGTGAGAATCGTCCCGGTCGGGTTGGCCGGCGAGGCCACCAACGCACCGACGCTGTCCTGGTCCCAATGACGGTTCACCAGGTCCGGCGTCAATTGGTAACGCACCTCCGGCCCCACGGGCACCAATTGCGCCGCACCTTCGACCAGGCGCAGGAAATGACGGTTGCACGGATAACCGGGGTCGGCCAGCAGCCAATGCTTGCCTGGGTCCACCAGCAAAGCGCTGGCCAGCAGCAACGCGCCGGACCCGCCTGGGGTCACGAGGATGCGTCGGGGATCAATTTCCACCCCATAGCGTTGGCCGTAGAAACCAGCGATGGCCTCGCGCAGCTCGGGAATGCCACGGGCCGCGGTGTAATGGGTCTTGCCCGCCGCCAGCGCGGCCTGGCCGGCCTGGATGATCGGCTCGGCGGTGGTGAAGTCCGGTTCGCCGATCTCCAGGTGGATGACGTCATGCCCGGCGGCCTGCAGCTCGTTGGCACGGGCCAGCAGCGCCATCACATGGAAAGGTTCGATGGCGCGGCTGCGCGCACTGTAGGGCTGAGCCATTGGCCTTCCTTCAGGGGAAAAGAGAACCGATTCTACCCAACTCTCCCGCCAAGTCAGAAACAACTGCGCGAACACGCGCGAACCGCAAGCGGTCTGAGCCCGTGGATTGCTGGAAATGACTCCCGCGATTGGCCCAGGCTTGACTAGAATCAAGCATTGAGCAGGTTTACATCCTCACCGAAGCGAACCCCGTCACGTTTTACAGGCCCCGGCCGCCGCAGGCTCGACAACCGGGAGTAGCGCGGCCCGATTTGATCTGGTAAGTTCGCCCGCTTGCAGCCGCAGGGCCGGCAGGTGTCGGTGATGGAGCAATCCTGCGTAGTGGATTACAAGAGTAGAGGCGGTCCATTCATGCCCACCCAAGCAAAGCAAAATCAAAATCAGTCGCTCAGCGGGTTTGAGCCTTACGTCCCGCAAGCTGGCGAAGAGTACATGGGCGCCCCCATGCGCGCGCACTTCACCAAGATCCTGAACAAGTGGAAACAGGACTTGATGCAGGAAGTCGACCGCACCGTGGATCACATGAAAGACGACGCGGCCAACTTCCCCGACCCGGCCGACCGTGCGAGTCAGGAAGAAGAGTTCAGCCTCGAGCTGCGCGCCCGTGATCGCGAGCGCAAGCTCATCAAGAAAATCGACAAGACCCTGCAACTGATCGAAGACGAAGAATACGGTTGGTGCGAGTCCTGCGGCGTCGAGATCGGCGTCAAGCGACTGGAAGCCCGTCCGACCGCCGACATGTGTGTCGACTGCAAGACCCTGGCGGAAATCAAGGAAAAACAGGTCGGTAAATAATCGCCTGGGCTGTCACCGAAACGGAGCGTTCATACGCTCCGTTTTTTATTTGCGTTGTTTACCCAAGCCTAGTGAGCCCTTGTGGGAGCGGGCTTGCTCGCGAAGACGATGAATCATTCAACCTATGCTTTACCTGACACACCGCATTCGCGAGCAAGCCCGCTCCCACAGGGGAATATCGTGATCACAAGATGTATGCCTCTGCCCGCCCGGACCCAGTAACATTCGCCCTATGACTGCCACCGCCCCCTACATCGGCCGCTTCGCCCCCACCCCCAGCGGCCACTTGCACTTCGGCTCACTGGTCGCCGCACTGGCGTCGTACCTGGATGCCCGCGCCGTGGGCGGGCGTTGGTTGCTGCGCATGGAAGACCTTGACCCTCCGCGGGAAGAACCGGGCGCGCAAACGGCGATTCTCAAGGCACTGGAAAGCTACGGGTTCGAATGGGACGGCGAGATGATTCGCCAGAGCGAGCGCCATGACGCCTACGATCAGGTGATCAGCCGGCTGTTCAGCCAGGGCCTGGCCTACGCCTGCACCTGTTCGCGCAAACAACTGGAAGCGTACCAGGGCATTTATCCGGGGCTGTGCCGCAACGCCGGGCACAGCACCGAGGACGCCGCCATCCGCCTGCGCGTCCCCGAGCTTGAGTACCACTTCACCGACCGGGTCCAGGGCGAGTTCCGCCAGCACCTGGGCCGCGAGGTCGGCGACTTCGTGATCCGCCGCCGCGACGGGCTCTACGCCTATCAACTGGCCGTGGTCCTGGACGACGCCTGGCAAGGGGTGACCGATATCGTGCGCGGCGCCGACCTGCTGGACTCCACGCCACGCCAGCTCTACCTGCAAGAACTGCTTGGGTTGCCGCAACCGCGTTACCTGCACGTGCCGCTGATCACCCAGCCCGACGGGCACAAGCTCGGTAAATCCTACCGCTCACCGCCCCTGGCAGGCGATCAGGCCACGCCATTGTTGTTACGGGCGTTGCGCGCGCTGGGCCAGCAACCGGGCCTCGAACGGGTCGATGCCAGCCCACGGGAACTGCTGGCCTGGGGCATTCGCCACTGGGACGCGGGCAAGATCCCGCGCACACTGAGCCTGCCCGAAGCGCAAATACGTTGACGGCCCTTGCAGCTTGGCGCCCATCCGTTACCATCGCCGCACGTTTTTTGGGCACGCGCATAAATTAGAGAGGCCGGGATGTATATCTATCGCTTGGTCCTGCTCCTGGTAGTGGGGATTTATCTGTTCTCCCCGGCCATCATGGATTGGTGGATCGATGCCACGGGTGCCTGGTATCGGCCGTATCTGCTCTGGCTGATCCTGATTGTCGTGACCTTCATCCTGCAGAGCCAAAAAGATGCCGATGAGCTTTAGCCTGACCCAGATGATCCTGATCAGCGCCGCCTACCTGGCCGTGCTGTTCGGCGTAGCCTGGATCAGCGAACGAGGCATGATCCCCCGGGCGATCATCCGCCACCCGCTGACCTACACCCTGTCGCTGGGTGTCTATGCCAGCGCATGGGCGTTCTATGGCACCGTCGGGCTGGCCTACCAGTACGGCTATGGCTTCCTCTCCAGTTACCTGGGGGTGTCAGGGGCGTTCCTGCTGGCGCCGGTGTTGCTCTACCCGATCCTGAAAATCACCCGCACCTACCAACTGTCGTCGCTGGCCGACCTGTTCGCCTTTCGTTTTCGCAGCACCTGGGCCGGCGCACTGACCACGATTTTCATGCTGGTCGGGGTGTTGCCGCTGCTGGCCCTGCAGATCCAGGCCGTGGCCGACTCCATCAGCATCCTGACCCGCGAGCCGGTGCAGCACCGGGTGGCGTTGAGCTTCTGTGTGCTGATCATCCTGTTCACGATTTTCTTCGGCTCCCGGCACATTGCCACGCGGGAAAAGCACGAAGGCCTGGTGTTCGCCATCGCTTTTGAATCGGTGATCAAGCTGATCGCCATCGGCGGCGTCGGACTCTATGCCTTGTACGGCGTGTTCGATGGCCCGCAGCAGCTTGAGCTTTGGCTGTTGCAGAACCAGACCGCCCTCGCCGCCCTGCACACGCCTTTGCAGGAAGGCCCATGGCGCACGCTGTTGCTGGTGTTCTTCGCATCGGCCATCGTGATGCCGCACATGTACCACATGACCTTTACCGAAAACCTCAACCCGCGCTCGCTGGTGAGCGCCAGTTGGGGCCTGCCACTGTTCCTGCTGCTGATGAGCCTGGCGGTACCGTTGATCCTCTGGGCCGGCCTGAAGCTGGGCGCCAGTACCAATCCGGAATACTTCACCCTGGGTATCGGCATCGCCGCCAACAGCAAGGCCCTGGCGTTGCTGGCGTATGTCGGCGGCCTGTCGGCGGCCAGCGGCTTGATCATCGTCACCACGCTGGCATTGTCGGGCATGGCCCTCAACCACCTGGTGCTGCCGCTTTACCAGCCACCGGCCGAAGGCAATATCTACCGCTGGCTGAAATGGACACGGCGGGCGCTGATCGTCGCGATCATCATGGCCGGCTACGGTTTCTACCTGATGCTGGGTGAGGGACAGGACCTGGCCAACCTGGGCATCGTCGCCTTTGTCGCCACCCTGCAGTTCCTGCCCGGCGTGTTGTCGGTGCTGTATTGGCCGACCGCCAATCGCCGCGGCTTCATCGCCGGTCTGCTGGCAGGGATCCTGGTATGGCTGGTCGCGATGCTGTTGCCGCTGATGGGCAACCTGCAGGGCTTCTATATTCCGCTGCTGAACATGATCTACGTGCTCGACGACACCAGTTGGCATATGGCGGCCATCGCCTCCCTGGCCGCGAACGTGCTGATGTTCACCCTGATCTCGCTGTTCACCAACGCCAGCAGCGAAGAGGCCAGCGCCGCCGAAGCCTGTGCCGTGGACAACGTCCGCCGCCCGCAGCGCCGCGAACTGCACGCCGCCTCGCCCCAGGAATTCGCCACGCAACTGGCCAAGCCCCTGGGCGCCAAGGCCGCGCAAAAGGAAGTCGAACAGGCCCTGCGTGACCTTTACCTGCCTTTCGATGAGCGCCGTCCGTATGCCTTGCGACGCCTGCGGGACCGGATCGAGGCCAACCTGTCCGGCCTGATGGGCCCCAGCGTGGCCCAGGACATGGTCGAAACCTTTCTGCCCTACAAGGCCGGCGGCGAGAACTATGTCACCGAGGACATTCACTTCATCGAAAGCCGCCTCGAGGATTACCATTCGCGCCTCACCGGCCTTGCCGCCGAACTGGACGCCTTGCGCCGTTACCACCGCCAGACCTTGCAGGAACTGCCGATGGGCGTGTGCTCCCTGGCCAAGGATCAGGAAATCCTGATGTGGAACAAGGCCATGGAAGAACTCACCGGGATCGCGGCCCAGCGCGTGGTCGGTTCCCGCCTGAGCACCCTGGGCGAACCGTGGAAAGGCTTGCTGCAAGGTTTCATCGATCTGCCGGACGAGCACTTGCACAAACAGCACCTGGCCCTCGACGGCCAGACCCGTTGGCTGAACCTGCACAAGGCAGCGATCGACGAGCCGTTGGCACCGGGTAACAGCGGCCTGGTGCTGCTGGTCGAAGACCTGACCGATACCCAGATGCTCGAAGACAAGCTGGTCCACTCCGAACGACTGGCAAGCATCGGCCGGTTGGCCGCCGGGGTGGCCCATGAAATCGGCAACCCGATTACCGGCATTGCCTGCCTGGCGCAGAACCTGCGCGAAGAGCGTGAGGATGACGGCGAGCTGACGGAAATCAGCGGCCAGATCCTCGAACAGACCAAGCGCGTGTCACGCATCGTCCAGTCGCTGATGAGCTTCGCCCATGCCGGCGGCCACCAGCACAACGATGAGCCCGTCTGTCTGGCCGAAGTGGCCCAGGATGCCATTGGTCTGCTGGCGCTCAACCGGCGCAATTTCGAGGTGCAATTCTTCAACCTGTGCGATCCGGATCACTGGGTCGATGGCGACCCCCAGCGGCTCGCCCAGGTGTTGATCAACCTGCTATCCAACGCGCGGGACGCCTCACCGGCCGGCAGCGCGGTGCGGGTCAAGAGTGAAGCCTTCGAACACACGGTCGACCTGATCGTCGAAGACGAAGGCAGCGGTATCCCACAGAACATCATGGACCGATTGTTCGAACCTTTCTTCACCACCAAGGATCCTGGCGAAGGCACCGGTCTGGGCCTCGCACTGGTCTATTCCATCGTTGAAGAGCATTATGGACAAATCACCATCGACAGCCCGGCCGATGTACAAAGCCAACGCGGCACCCGTATCCGGGTGACCTTGCCGCGTCATGTCGAAGCGACGTCCGCTGTGAACTGAGACCGTCGAGAGAATCGAATCAATGCCGCACATTTTGATCGTCGAAGACGAAACAATTATCCGCTCCGCCTTGCGCCGCCTGCTGGAACGCAACCAGTACCAGGTCAGCGAAGCCGGTTCAGTGCAGGAAGCACAAGAACGTTTCAGCATTCCCACGTTTGACCTGATCGTCAGCGACCTGCGCCTGCCTGGCGCCCCGGGCACCGAGCTGATCAAGCTCGGCCAGGGCACCCCCGTGCTGATCATGACCAGTTACGCCAGCCTGCGCTCGGCGGTCGACTCCATGAAAATGGGCGCGGTGGACTACATCGCCAAACCGTTCGACCACGACGAGATGCTCCAGGCCGTGGCCCGCATCCTGCGCGACCGACAGGCGGCGACCAGCAACCCGGTGGAGCCCGCTGG
Organism: Pseudomonas sp. CFII68; assembly: GCF_000416195.1. Taxonomy (NCBI): domain Bacteria; kingdom Pseudomonadati; phylum Pseudomonadota; class Gammaproteobacteria; order Pseudomonadales; family Pseudomonadaceae; genus Pseudomonas; species Pseudomonas sp. CFII68. The sequence goes on along the minus strand of NZ_ATLN01000095.1, from coordinate 215,806 downwards.
CAAGGCCAGCGCCTCGGCGAAAGCCGGCGCCAGCAACAATAATGGCGAAATTGGCATCATCGGTTCCTGCCCACCCATGCAGGACCTGTACAGCAAGATCCGCAAAGTGGCGCCAACCGACTCCAATGTCCTGATCCAGGGCGAGTCCGGTACCGGCAAGGAGCTGGTAGCCCGTGCCCTGCACAACCTGTCACGCCGGGCCAAGGCGCCGATGATCTCGGTGAACTGCGCGGCGATTCCGGAAAGCCTGATCGAGTCCGAACTGTTCGGTCACGAGAAAGGTGCGTTCACCGGCGCCAGCGCCGGGCGGGCCGGGCTGGTGGAAGCGGCGGACGGCGGCACGTTGTTCCTCGATGAAATCGGCGAGCTGCCGTTGGAAGCCCAGGCGCGGTTGCTGCGGGTGCTTCAGGAAGGCGAAATCCGCCGGGTCGGCTCGGTGCAGTCACAGAAGGTCGATGTCCGCCTGATCGCGGCCACCCACCGCGACCTCAAGAGCCTGGCGAAAATCGGCCAGTTCCGCGAAGACTTGTATTACCGCTTGCACGTGATCGCCTTGAAGCTCCCTGCCCTGCGCGAGCGCGGCGCGGACGTCAATGAAATTGCCCTGGCGTTTTTGGCCCGCCAGAGCGCGCGGGTCAACCGCACCGACCTCAAGTTCGCCCCGGACGCCGAACAGGCCATTCGTCATTACGCCTGGCCGGGTAACGTTCGCGAGCTGGAAAACGCGGTCGAGCGGGCGGTGATCCTGTGCGAGAGCCCGGAAATCTCCGCCGACCTGCTGGGCATCGACATCGAACTGAGTGACCTGGACGATGAAGAATTCATCGGTCTGGCCCCGCAACAGGGCGGCGCTGCCAACAACACCAGCCACGAACCCACCGAAGACCTGTCCCTGGAAGACTACTTCCAGCACTTCGTCCTGGAGCACCAGGACCACATGACCGAGACCGAACTGGCACGCAAGCTGGGCGTCAGCCGCAAGTGCCTGTGGGAACGTCGCCAGCGCCTGGGGATTCCACGACGCAAGACCGGTGCGACCAGCGAAAGCTGAGGTGTGGGGGTAACACCGCTGAATGTGAAAAAACTGTTACCTCAGCTTTTTCACGTAACAGAAGCCGGGGTTTACGGTAACGAAACCCCGGCTTTTTTTCGCCCCGAAAAAATGGTTATAACCCTAGAACCCCCAGTTTCTCTGGGCCTCGCAAAAGTTGGCACGCACCCTGCTATAGCTTTGGTACAAGAACAATAACAAGCAATGCAAAAGACAATAAAAATAAGACGAATCGACTCACGCACAATAAAAACAAGACGGCGAGAGGCGCAGCTAACTGATTCTTTTGGAGAGGCGTTGTATTTGGGGCTTGCCCCACAACCAGGCCGAGAACAATAAAAACTGTCTCAAGACAGGTGCCTGAACTGGTTGGATCGATAGATCACTGCAACACAGCGATCAAAGCAATCCGTTTGCTCTTGGCTCCCGATTGGGAGGGTCACGAAGGGAAAACCTCGTGACGCGGGCACTCAACAAAAACAAGAAGCCCGAAACCAATAATAAAAACAGAGCACGCAACTAATTCTGGGGGAGCTTCGGCTCCCCTTGTGGTTTCTGTCGTTCCGCCTCCCCGCAGCCTACAAGGCTTGTCGCTGAAGCTTGCAGCTCTAAACTGCTCCGTCCTACACCATCCCTCGACTAAATGCTAGAATCTCGGCCCATCATGCGGTCATTCTTCGTTTTTGGCCGAATATTCCTTCAAACAGTGCATCCCATGCTGAAGAAGCTGTTCCAGTCATTCCGTTCTCCCTTGCGTCGTACGCAACACATTCGCAGCACGCCTGAAGTGCTCAACAGCGGCCAGCATTCACTGCAAAAGGCCCAGTTCAGCCGTTATGCGGTGAACATCGTCGAACGCTTGCAGAACGCCGGCTACCAGGCTTACCTGGTCGGCGGCTGCGTGCGCGACATGCTGCTCAACATCACCCCCAAGGATTTCGACGTTGCCACCAGCGCCACGCCGGAACAGATACGGGCCGAATTTCGCAATGCGCGGATCATTGGCCGGCGCTTCAAGCTGGTCCACATCCACTTCGGTCGCGAAATCATCGAAGTGGCGACCTTCCGCGCCAATCACCCGCAAAACGATGAAGAGGAAGACAGCAACCAGTCCTCCCGCAACGAGAGCGGGCGCATCCTGCGCGACAACGTCTACGGCACGCTGGAAGAAGACGCGCAACGCCGCGACTTCACCATCAACGCCCTGTATTACGATCCGGTCAGCGAACGCATCCTCGATTACGCCAACGGCGTACACGATATTCGCAATCGCCTGATCCGCCTGATCGGCGATCCCAAGCAGCGCTACCAGGAAGACCCGGTGCGGATGCTGCGGGCCGTGCGTTTCGCCGCCAAGCTGGACTTCGGCATCGAAAAACACAGCGCCGTGCCCATTCGCGAACTGGCGCCGATGCTGCGGGAAATCCCTTCGGCGCGCCTGTTCGAGGAAGTGCTCAAGCTGTTCCTCTCGGGCAACGCCGCAGACACCTTCGAGATGCTCGTGGACCTGCAGCTGTTCGATCCGCTGTTCCCCGCCAGCGCCGAGGCCCTGGAGCACAACCCGACCTACACCCACACCTTGATCAGCGAAGCCCTGATCAACACCGACCTGCGCATCAAGCAGAACAAGCCGGTGACGCCTGCGTTCCTGTTCGCCGCGTTGCTCTGGCCTGCCCTGCCCGCCCGGGTGCTGCGCCTGCAAGAGCGTGGCATGCCGCCGATCCCGGCGATGCAGGAAGCTGCCCACGAGCTGATCGCCGAACAGTGCCAGCGCATCGCCATTCCCAAACGCTTCACGATGCCGATCCGCGAGATCTGGGACATGCAGGAGCGCCTGCCACGGCGCAGCGGCAAACGTGCCGACCTGCTGCTGGACAACCCGCGCTTCCGCGCCGGCTACGACTTCCTGCTGCTGCGTGAAAGCGCGGGCGAGCAGACCGATGGCCTGGGTGAATGGTGGACCGATTACCAGGACGCCAACGACAGCGAGCGCCGCGACATGATTCGCGAGCTCAGCGGCAAGGATGACGGCGCCAGCGGCCCGCGCAAGCGCCGTCGCAGCAGCGGTGCCAAGCGCAAGCGTGCCGGTGTACCGAGCGCATCGGGCGAGTAATCGATGGAACGCATCTACATCGGCATGGGCAGCAACCTGGCCGAACCTACCGAACAATTGCGCAGTGCCGTCCAGGCGCTGGCGCAATTGCCCGACACCCAACTGGTGGGGGTCTCGGCGTTTTATCAAAGTGATTCCCTGCTGCCCGGCCAGCCGCGCTACACCAACGCGGTGGCGGCGCTGGACAGCCGCCTGGCACCGCTGGACCTGCTCGATGCGCTGCAAGCCATCGAAACCGGACAGGGTCGCGAACGCCTGGAACGCTGGGGTCCGCGCACCCTGGATCTGGACATCCTGCTGTTCGGCGATCGCCTGATCGACGAGCCTCGCCTCAAGGTCCCCCACTACCACATGCAAGCCCGGGCCTTTGTGCTGTACCCACTGGCCGAGTTGGCACCCGCCGACCTGCGCCTGGCCGATGGGCGCTCACTCAAGGATCTGCTCGCGGCGTGCCCATTCGTTGGTCTGGAACGCTTTCCGCCGCACTGAAGCAGTTCCTCTTGTGGGAGCAAAGCTTGCTCGCGATTGCGGTGGGCCAGTGAACATTCATGCCGTCTGATCCACCGCCATCGCGAGCAAGCTTTGCTCCCACAGGATGCGGTACTGGACCGTCATGCCGGGGACACGCCTCTACGCTGAAACGCATCAGTAACCCCGGTAACACCCGGCGGTAACACATCCAATTGACTTCCCGAGTGCTCCTCACGACTATAGGCGTCCCGTTGCCGCCAATACGGCGCTGAAGGGCGCAATCCAGGCCTTACAAGCACCACACATAAGAAGGTGCGCCTGTATCGATAACGAATCATGCGCGTTACTTGCAGTAATTCACGAGCGCCTAATGAGGACTTTTTCATGCCAGCTATTACCCTGACCACGCTGCAAGGTCTCAAGCAAAAAGGTGAAAAAATCACCATGCTGACCTGCTATGACGCAACTTTCGCCCACGCCTGCAATGAGGCCGGTGTCGAAGTGTTGCTGGTGGGCGATTCCCTCGGCATGGTGCTGCAAGGTCACGACAGCACGCTGCCGGTGACCACCGCCGAGATGGCCTACCATGTGGCCGCCGTCAAACGCGGTAACACCGATGCACTGATTCTCGCCGACCTGCCGTTCATGGCCTACGCCACCCTCGAACAAACCATGACCAACAGCGCCATGCTGATGCAGGCCGGAGCCCACATGCTCAAGGTCGAAGGCGCGTTGTGGCTGGCCGATTCGATTCGGCTGCTGGCCGAGCGGGGTATCCCGGTATGCGCGCACATGGGCCTGACCCCACAATCGGTCAATATCTTCGGTGGCTACAAGGTCCAGGGTCGCAATGAGAACCAGGCACGGCAGATGCGCGCCGATGCAATTGCGCTGGAGCAGGCTGGTGCGGCGATGTTGCTGCTCGAATGCGTGCCCAGCGAGCTGGCGGAAGAAATCACCCAGGCGGTGAAGATCCCGGTGATCGGGATCGGCGCCGGCCACGCCACCGATGGCCAGGTACTGGTGCTGCACGACATGCTCGGCCTGTCGATCACCGGTCGCGTGCCCAAGTTCGTGAAGGACTTCATGGCCGGGCAGACGTCCATCCAGGGCGCCTTGAGTGCCTACGTCGCCGAAGTCAAGGCCGTAACCTTTCCTGGCGCCGAGCACGGGTTTTCTGCATGAACACCGTCAAAACCGTACGCGAACTGCGGGCCGCCGTGGCCCGTGCCCGCGGCGAAGGCAAACGCATCGCCTTCGTGCCGACCATGGGCAACCTGCACAGCGGTCATGTGGCGCTGGTCACCAAGGCCACGCAACGGGCCGACTTCGTGGTGGCGAGCATTTTCGTCAATCCGCTGCAATTCGGCGCAGGCGAAGACCTGGACAAATACCCCCGCACCCTGGCGGCCGACCAGGAGAAACTGCTCCAGGCCGGCTGCCATCTGCTGTTCGCGCCCAGCGTCGAAGAGATGTACCCCGACGGCATGGCCGGGCAGACCCGGGTCAGCGTCCCGCAATTGTCCGAAGGCTTGTGCGGCGCCAGCCGTCCAGGGCATTTCGAGGGTGTGGCGACGGTGGTCAGCAAACTGTTCAACATGGTCCAGCCTGACCTGGCGGTGTTTGGCCAGAAAGACTTCCAGCAACTGGCGGTGATCCGCGCACTGGTCCATGACCTGAACATGCCGATCCAGATCATCGGCGAGCCGACCGTTCGCGCCGAGGACGGCCTGGCACTGTCCTCGCGCAACGGCTTCCTCAGCCCGGATCAACGTGCCGTCGCGCCCGTGGTCTATCGCGTCCTGAGCCAGATCGCCGAGGCCATCAAACAGGGCCGACGAGATTTCCCGGCACTGATCGACGAGCAGCTCAAGCAACTCGAAGCCGCCGGCCTGCGTCCCGACTACCTGGAAATCCGTCACGCCAAGACCTTGCGTCCGGCATTGAGCGAGGACCGTGACCTGGTGATTCTGGTGGCGGCCTTCCTGGGCACCACGCGCCTGATCGACAACCTGCACCTGGACCTCGACACCCCCGCCTAAACCCACACCCGTCCCAATCTGGGAATTGGCCTTGTGGGAGCAAAGCTTGCTCGCGATAGCGGCCTGATATTCGGCATACGTGTCGAATTTGACCCCGTCATCGCGAGCAAGCTTTGCTCCCACATACAGACTGCACTTGCAAATCCCTCGCGTATTGCCGCCCCACAAGCCTTCAGGCAGACTGCCCGCCGTTCGGACCCGACCAGAGGAAACATTCATGCATGCCATCATGCTCAAGGCCAAGCTGCACCGCGCCGAAGTCACCCACGCCGTGCTCGATTACGAAGGCTCCTGCGCCATTGATGGTGAATGGCTGGACCTGTCGGGGATCCGCGAATACGAACAGATCCAGATCTACAACGTCGACAACGGCGAACGCTTCACCACCTACGCCATCCGTGGCGAGGAAGGTTCGCGGATGATCTCGGTGAACGGTGCCGCAGCGCACAAGGCCAAGGTCGGTGACCGCGTCATCATCTGCGCCTACGCCCACTACAGCGAAGCCGAACTGGTCAACTTCAAGCCCCGCATGCTGTACATGGCCCCGGGCAATGAACTGAGCCACACCAGCAATGCGATTCCGGTGCAGCTCGCCTGATCGAACCCGAACGATATCTGTGTACAAGCCTGTGGGAGCAAAGCTTGCTCGCGATAGCAGTGTGTCAGACGACATCCATGCAACTGGTCCATTGCAATCGCGAGCAAGCTTTGCTCCCACAGCGAACCATTCCCGCCCCCTGCTGTATAAAAAAGTACCGGGAATCGGTCAGACAAAGCCAAGACAGATCGCAACACGAGGTTTACTGTAGTCGCCCTGCGTCCGGCGATCGTGTCGATGCAGTGTCCGGACGCCCACCTCGAGCCGCGTCGGAATTTTTAGTGTACAAAAGGCCGTTCAAGTAAAAAGGAAACCCGCAGCGATGGCGTATTACCGAACCCCTCATGACGTGACCGCTCTGCCAGCCTGGCAAGCGCTGAATGATCACCGCAAAGCCATGCAGGATTTCAGCATGCGCGAAGCGTTCAATGCCGATCCGCAGCGTTTCACTCAATTCACCCTGTCGAGCTGTGGCCTGTTTCTCGACTACTCGAAAAACCTGATCAACGCCCAGACCCGCGACCTGCTGGTGGGCCTGGCCAACGAAGTCGACCTCAAGGGCGCGATCAAGTCGCTGTTCGAAGGCGAAATCGTCAACGCCTCGGAAAACCGCCCTGCCCTGCACACCGCCCTGCGTCGGCCGGTGGGCGACAAGTTGCTGGTCAACGGCGTCAACGTGATGCCGGACGTGCACAAAGTGCTGAACCAGATCACCGACCTGGTGGGCCGCATTCACGACGGCCTGTGGCGCGGCTACACCGAAAAGCCCATCACCGACGTGGTAAACATCGGCATCGGTGGTTCTTTCCTCGGCCCGGAGCTGGTGTCCGAAGCGCTGTTGTCCTACGCGCAAAAAGGTGTTCGCTGCCACTACCTGGCGAACATCGACGGCAGTGAGTTCCATGAACTGACCATGAAGCTGCGCGCCGAGACCACGCTGTTCATCGTCTCGTCGAAATCCTTCAACACCCTCGAAACCCTGAAGAACGCCCAGGCCGCCCGCGCCTGGTACCTGGCCCAGGGTGGCTCCGAAGCGGAGCTGTATCGCCACTTCATCGCGGTATCGAGCAACAACGCCGCCGCCGTGGCCTTCGGCATCCGTGAAGAAAACATCTTCCCGATGTGGGACTGGGTCGGCGGGCGCTACTCGCTGTGGTCGGCCATCGGCCTGCCGATCGCCTTGGCCATCGGCATGTCGAACTTCAAGGAGTTGCTCTCCGGCGCCTATTCCATGGACCAGCATTTCCAGAGCGCCCCGTTCGAGCAGAACATGCCGGTGCTGCTGGCGCTGTTGGGCGTGTGGTACGGCAACTTCTGGGGCGCGCAGAGCCATGCGATCCTGCCGTACGACCACTACCTGCGTAACATCACCAAGCATTTGCAGCAGTTGGACATGGAATCCAACGGCAAGAGCGTGCGCCTGGACGGTACGCCGGTGTCGACCGACACGGGCCCGGTGATCTGGGGCGGCGTTGGCTGCAACGGTCAGCACGCCTACCACCAGTTGCTGCACCAGGGCACCCAGTTGATCCCGGCCGACTTCATCGTGCCGATCGTCAGCTTCAACCCGGTTTCCGATCATCACCAGTGGCTGTACGCCAACTGCCTGTCCCAGAGCCAGGCACTTATGCTCGGCAAGACCCGCGCCGAAGCCGAAGCCGAGCTGCGGGACAAGGGCGCCAGCGAAGAAGAGGTGCAGAAACTGGCCTCCCACAAGGTGATCCCGGGCAACCGTCCGAGCAACACCCTGGTGGTCGAACGCATCAGCCCACGTCGCCTCGGCGCGCTGGTGGCGCTGTATGAACACAAGGTGTTCGTGCAGAGCGTGGTCTGGGGCATCAACGCCTTCGACCAATGGGGCGTGGAACTGGGCAAGGAGTTGGGCAAGGGCGTCTACAACCGCCTGGTGGGCAGTGAAGAAAACCCGGCCGAAGATGCTTCGACCCAGGGCTTGATCAACTACTTCCGCGGGCGTCATCGCGGCTGATCGTCCCCCCGCTCCCACAGCTCACCGCTGATCCCTGTGGGAGCGAGCCTTGTGGGAGCAAAGCTTGCTCGCGATAGCGGTCTGACATCAACCTATCTGTTGAATGTGACGCCGTCATCGCGAGCAAGCTTTGCTCCCACCAAGCTCGCACACAGTTGCTTTGTGCCTGACTTGAACCCTCTGGCTACTGGGCGCATCTTTATATCTTGTCGCAAAACAAGAATAAGGAACCGTCATGTTCGATATCAGCCAGTACCCCCAAGCCGATGCCGTCCGCCGGGCTGCGCAACTGAGTCAGGACGAGTACAAGCGGCTCTACAAAGAATCCATCGAACACCCCAGCGCCTTCTGGGCCGAGCAGGCCACGCGCTTTCTCGACTGGATGACGCCCTGGCAAACCGTCCAGCGCTATGACCTCAAGAACGGCGACGCGACCTGGTTCGCCGGTGGCAAGCTGAACGTCAGCGCCAATTGCATCGACCGTCACCTGGAAACGCGCGGCGACCAGACGGCAATCATCTGGGAAAGCGACGACCCCGCCGAATCGGCAGAAATCACCTACAAAAAACTACACAACCATGTGTGCCGCCTGGCCAACGTGCTGAAAAGCCGTGGCGTGAAGAAAGGCGACCGGGTCTGCATCTACATGCCGATGATCCCCGAGGCCGCCTACGCCATGCTCGCCTGTACCCGCATCGGCGCGGTGCATTCGGTGGTGTTCGGTGGTTTCTCACCGGACTCCCTGCGCGACCGGATCCTCGACGCCGATTGCCGCACCGTGATCACCGCTGACGAAGGTGTCCGCGGCGGGCGCTTCGTACCGCTCAAGCGTAACGTCGACAAGGCCCTGGAAAGCTGTCCGAACGTCAGCACCGTGCTGGTGGTCGAGCGCACCCAGGGCGAGGTGGACTGGGTTGAAGGTCGTGACCTCTGGTACCACCAGGCCATGCATGACATCAGCGACGATTGCCCACCCGAACCGATGGACGCCGAAGACCCGCTGTTCATCCTCTACACCTCCGGCAGCACTGGCAAACCCAAGGGTGTGCTGCACACCACGGGCGGCTATCTGCTGCAAGCGGCGATGACGTTCAAGTACGTGCTCGACTACCGCGACAACGAAGTGTTCTGGTGCACCGCCGATGTCGGCTGGGTCACCGGCCATAGCTACATCGTCTATGGCCCGCTGGCCAATGGCGCCACCACGCTGATCTTCGAGGGCGTGCCGAGCCACCCGAGCAGTTCGCGTTTCTGGCAGGTGATCGACAAGCATCAGGTCAACATCTTCTACACCGCGCCGACCGCCCTGCGCGCGTTGATGCGCGAAGGGCCCGGACCGTTGCAGGAAACATCGCGCAAAAGCCTGCGATTGCTCGGCACCGTCGGTGAGCCGATCAACCCGGAAGCGTGGGAATGGTATTTCAACGTGGTCGGCGAACAGCGCTGCCCAATTGTCGATACCTGGTGGCAGACCGAGACTGGCGGCATCATGCTCAGCCCGTTGGTGAGTGCCCCACGGCTCAAGCCAGGCTGCGCCACCCGGCCGATGTTCGGCGTGCAACCGGTCTTGCTGGATGAAGTGGGCAAGGAAATCAATGGCCCCGGCAGCGGCGTACTGGCGATCAAATCCAGTTGGCCCGGGCAGATTCGCAGCGTCTACGGCGATCATCAACGCATGGTCGACACGTACTTCAAGCCCTACCCCGGTTATTACTTCACTGGTGATGGGGCGCGCCGCGACGAAGACGGCGATTACTGGATCACCGGGCGCATCGACGATGTGATCAACGTCTCCGGGCATCGCATCGGCACCGCCGAGGTGGAAAGCGCCCTGGTACTGCACGACAACATTGCCGAAGCCGCCGTCGTCGGTTACCCCCACGACCTCAAGGGCCAGGGCATCTATGCCTTTGTCACGCCGATGAACGGGGTCGAGGCCAATGACGAGTTGAAGAAGGAACTGCTGGCCCACGTCAGCAAGGAAATCGGCAGCTTCGCCAAACCGGAACTGATCCAGTGGGCACCGGCGCTACCCAAGACCCGTTCGGGCAAGATCATGCGGCGCATCCTGCGCAAGATCGCCTGCAACGAACTCGACAGCCTCGGCGACACCTCGACCCTGGCCGATCCAAGTGTGGTGGAGGGGTTGATCGACAAGCGCCTCAATCGCTAAGCCAAACAACTCGGTTCCCCTGAGGCATCGAGTCCTTGCGCCGCTGGACTGTGGGAGCAAAGCTTGCTCGCGAAACAGGCACCTCGATTTCTGAAAGACCGCATCGCCTGCATCGCGGGCAAGCCTTGCTCCCACAAAGCACCTGGCCATTAGGGGGACTAGCTCACATCTGTATGCAATACCCGTGTTTACAGAACTGCTAAACTCCCGCGCCTCATTTCTCTAAGGCGCGCCCGGCATGTCTTCCTTGAATCAGGCGCTGCGCGCCGCCCTCGACCAGCGCCAGGAGCTGCTCGGCCAACTGCACCAGCAAGGCACCGACTGCTATCGCCTGTTCCATGGCAGCCAGGAAGGCGCCCCCGGCCTGACCATCGACCGCTACGGCCCGCAACTGCTGGTGCAGAGCTTCCACCAGTCGCTGGAGCGCGACGACCTGCTGCAACTGCACGGCATCGTCAACGAACGGCTGGGCCTGGACACTCTCTTGGTCTACAACGATCGCGCCCGGGGCAATTCGCGTGTCGACCGCCAGGACACCGTCTATCAGGCGGACGAGGCCGCCCTGCAAGACCTGGTCGGGCATGAATGGGGCTTGAATTATCGCGTCCGCGGTCGCCATGCCGGGCAGGATCCACTGCTGTTTCTCGACCTGCGCAACGCCCGGGGCTGGGTCAAGGCACACAGCCGCGACAAAAGCGTGCTGAACCTGTTCGCCTACACCTGCGGCGTCGGCCTGAGCGCCGCGGCCGGTGGTGCGCGGGAGGTGTGCAACCTGGACTTCGCCGAAGGCAACCTGGCGGTGGGCCGCGAAAACGGCCTGCTCAACCCCGATTTGCCGCCGATGGAATTCGTGCAGTCGGATTACTTTCCGGCGATTCGCCAACTGGCCGGCCTGCCCATCAGCCAGCGGCGCGGGCAGAAACTGCCCAGCTACGTGCGCCTGGAGCAACGCCAGTACGACCTGGTGCTGCTCGATCCACCGGCCTGGGCGAAAAGTGCGTTCGGCACCGTCGACCTGTTGCGCGATTACCAAAGCCTGCTGAAACCGGCGCTGCTCACCACCGCCGACAATGGCGTGCTGATCTGCTGCAACAACCTGGCAAAAGTGCCCATGGACGACTGGCGCGAACAAGTGCTGCGTTGCGCGGAAAAGGCCGGCCGCCCGGTGCGCGAGTGGAGCGTGCTGACGCCCGGCAGCGATTTCCCCTCCCAGGACCAGCAGCCACCACTCAAGACGCTGATCCTCCAGCTCTAGGCCCGCGTCGGAATTCTCACCGAGAAAACCAGACAAATCTCATAAATCACAGTGGCTTCGGAACCGTAAACGCATGCCATACTCCAAGGCATTCCGAATTCACACCAAGATGAAGCCGCACATGCCCAAAGGATTGATTCGCGCCATCGGCGCTCTGTTGACCGCACTGGCCCTCTACAGTCTGTTGGGCTTTCTGATTTTGCCGGGCATCGCCTTGCGCATCGCCAACCAGCAATTAGCCGCCCTTGCGACGGTCCCGGCCCAGATCCAGCGCATCGAACTCAATCCCTTCAGCCTTGAAGTCACCCTCTGGGGCCTGAATATCGGCGAACCGGGCAAGGAACAGGTCGGCTTCGAACGGCTGTACGCCAATTTGCAACTCGACAGCTTGTGGTCCGGCGCCCTGCACCTGGTCGACATCGAGCTGGACAAGCCCAAGACCGAAGTGGTGTTCGCCAAGGACGGTCAGTTGAACCTGCTGGGTCTGTTCAAGCTGCCGGCCAGCGAACCGACGCCCGCCGACCCCGAGGCCAAGCCGTTCCCCCTGCGGGTCGATCGAATCAAGTTGGCCGGCGGTTATGTGCATTTCCAGGACCTGCGCCCCAGCGAGCCCATTGAGTTTCTCTACGACACCCTCGATTTCGAGCTGAAGAACCTCAGCACCCTGCCCGACGACAATGCCGACATGACGCTGGTGGCGGTAGGTCCCAACGGCGGACAGATCGACTGGACCGGTAATTTCAGCCTCACCCCGATTGCCTCCCAAGGCACGCTCAAAGTCACCGACGGCCAGATGAAAGCCTTTTGGCCCTACGTGCGCGACGCCGTACCGCTGGTGTTGGAAAACGGTGTCCTGAACCTCAGCACCGACTACAAGCTCAACCTGGCCAAAGGCACCGAGCTGCTGCTCAACAACATCGCGGTCAGTGTCGCGCCCTTCGCCATCAAGGCGCCCGATGGCCGTCCACTGGTGAAGCTCGAACGCCTGGACGTGAGTGAAACCTCGGTGGACCTGGCCAAGCAGCAAGTTATCGTGGGCAAGATCCGCAGCCAGAAGCTGGAAACCTGGGCCGCTCGCGAGGCGGACGGGCAACTGGACTGGCAGAAACTCTTCGCCAGCCAGCCGGCCAAACCGCAGGTCAAGGCTGAGCCGGCATCTGCCCCGGCGGCGGCCGACTCGCCAAAAGCTGAACCGGCACCGCCGAGCAAACCATGGCAGGTGATGTTGAAGGACGTGCAGCTACGCGACTATAAGGTGCACTTGGCTGACCGTCAGGCCCAGCCCGCCGTGGCACTGGAGGTCGGCCCGCTGAACCTCGACCTGCAGAACTACGACACCCTCAACGGCTCACCCTTTACCCTCAAGCTGGACACCGGGATAGGCAAGCAGGGCAAGATCCTCGCCGACGGCGAGGTCAACCTGAACCCGATCACCGCCAAGCTCAAGGTCAAGACCCAGGACGTCGACCTGCGCGTCGCCCAGTCGTACATCAACCCGTTCATTCGCCTGGAGCTGCGCTCCGGGATGCTCGGCAGCGACCTGGCAGTCGACCTCAAAAGCACCGTGCCACTGGCATTTGCCGTCACCGGCCGCGCCCAGGTCGATCAGTTGCACACCCTCGACACGCTCAAGACCCGTGACTTCCTCAAGTGGCAGCGCTTGGTCCTCGAAGGCCTGAACTATCAGCACGGTGACAGCCTGTCCATCGACAAGGTCAACCTGTTCCAGCCTTACGCGCGCTTCATGATCAACGACGACCGCACCACCAACGTCGATGACCTGCTGATTCCGCAACCGGCCGACAGCGGCACCAAGAAAACTGCGGCAAAACCGGCGTCCCAGGAAAAACCGCTGGGTATCCACATCGGCGGCATCGCCATCAATGACGGTTCGGCCAACTTCGCCGACTTCAGCCTGACGCCCAATTTCGCCACCGCCGTCCAGCAGCTCAACGGCCAGATCGGCACCATCGACAGCCACCAGGCCAAACCGGCCAGCGTCGACATCAAGGGCAAGGTCGACCGTTACGCGCCTGTCACCATCAAGGGGGCGGTCAACCCCTTCGATCCGATGGCCAGCCTCGACATCGCCACCAGTTTCAAACGGGTCGAGCTGACCACCCTGACCCCCTACTCCGGCAAGTTCGCCGGCTATCGCATCCGCAAGGGTCGGCTCAATCTCGACCTGCATTACCGGATCACCCAGGGCAAGCTCCAGGCGGAGAACAAAGTGGTGGTCGAGCAACTGCAACTGGGTGAGAAAGTCGACAGCCCGGACGCCGTGAGCCTGCCACTCAAATTGGCCGTCGCATTGCTGAAGGATTCCGAGGGCAGGATTTCCATCGAACTACCGGTTTCCGGCGATCTCAACGACCCGCAATTCAGTGTCATGCCAATCGTCTGGCAGACCCTGCGCAACCTGGTGGTCCGCGCGGCCCAGGCGCCGTTCAAGCTTATCGGTGGGCTGGTGGCCGGTGGCGGCTCGGAAGATCTGGGCAGCGTGGCGTTTGCGCCGGGCTCCAGCGACCTGAGCAAGGACAACGAAGGCACACTGCTCAAACTGTCCGAAGCCCTTGGCAAACGTCCGGAGCTGCGCCTGGAGATCGAAGGCACCGCCGCCGAAAGCAGCGACGGTCCGTTGCTCGCCGCCCAGCGCCTGGAGCGCGAGTACCAGTACAACTACTACAAGATGCTGCAGCGTCGGGGCGACAAAGTCCCGGCCCAGGCCTCGCTGATACAGGTGCCCGAGGACGAAAAGGCGCCGCTGCTCGAAGGCATCTACCGCACCCGCCTCAAGACCCAACCGCCCGCCGAATGGACGCAACTGGACAAAAAGGCGCGCATCGAGAAACTGCGTGAAGGCGTGATCAAGTTCTGGAGCGGCAGCGACGTGCTGTTGCGTCAACTGGGCCAGGAACGGGCCAGCAGCATCAAGGACTTCCTGGTAGACAAAGGCCAGTTGGCCGACGACCGCGTGTATTTCATCGACGCCAGCCTCGGCCAGGCCGAGAGCGATGGCCGGGTGATTACCCCGATGCATCTGGATGCCGAATAAGATGAAACCCTGGTTCGGGCTCTGTCTATTGCTAGCCGCCGGCCAAGCCGCGGCTGCCGATACGCTGCGCTGCGGCAGCCAGTTGATCAGCGTCGGCGACCGCTCGAGCGAAGTGCTGCAAAAGTGCGGTCAGCCAGCGGCGCGGGATGACCTGGGCTACAAGCGCAGTGTCAATCGCCGGGAGGAATACCCGGTGGAAGAATGGACCTACGGCCCCAACAGCGGCATGTATCAGTACCTGCGTTTCGAGGGTAATCGGCTGGTGCAGATCACCAGCAAGCGGGGGCGGTGACCGGGCCACTACACAACTAGCTGGCATGTGTGTTGATTGTGCCGCCGCCTTCGCGAGCAAGCCCGCTCCCACAGTGGATCGCATTCTTCCTGAAGAAACTCGGTCCACTGTGGGAGCGGGCTTGCTCGCGAAAAGGGCAACTCGACTCTCCAGACTGCCCCAGCTACTTTTTGCACCCCAGAATAGAACAGGCCCCCGGCACGAATGCCGGGGGCCTGTAATGGCCACGTCCGTGTGGCCTTTCGCATGAACTCCAAAGCGACGGCAAACGTATATCCTGGCCCGCTTGCCGCGCCTTCTCCCAGTCCAGGCGAGAAGTCTTGGCCTTACTCGGCTTTCAGGCCGTCAGCCGATACGGCCTTGACGCCTTTGATTTTCTTGGCAATTGCCACAGCGGTGTCTTTTTGTGCATCAGTGACTTTGGTCATCGAAGACAGGGACACAACACCTTTGTTGGTTTCGACTTTGATATCTGTGCCTGGAATGCCTTTTTCAGTGACCAGATCAGCTTTGACCTTGGTGGTGATCCAGGTATCGGAAACGTCTTCCTTGGCCTCTGTCACTTCGCCTGCAGCCAGCATCATTGGCGCCTGAGTTGCTTGAGTGGTCTCGGCGAATGCGCTAGCCATGGTCAGGGTCAGAGCGGTAGCAGCGGCGGCAGTGATAGCGAACTTCTTCATACGAGTAACTCCTGTTTTTCTCAAAAACTGCCGGAGGTGCATCCCGGCAGGGTTATCAGGAGTAGTGCGAAGGTTGTGCCAGTTTTAAGAAACTAATTAATTCTTTATAAATCAATCAGTTAAGCGAAACGGTGAAATTCAGAATCATGCAAATTGCATGAGCCTCCCATTTTCAACATGCAACATGCCGATCCTGCCTTGCCGCTAAGCCGATAAATCAAGAACGGTTTGCACGGCGAGGGAGCGGCCCCCCTCGCCGCGCGAGTATCAGGTGCCAGGGCAAGCGGTCGGCAGGTATTCCTTGGCTGCGGTGGATGCGCATGTCCAGGCGCCGTCGACATCACGGCTGAGGGTGATCGTCTTACCTGCTACGGAGGCAGGGGCGTTCAGGAGGGTACAAACGATGGTGCCTGCCGTCGTAGCCGTACCTGTTACCGAAACTGTGCAGTTGCTGGTTGTGGTCGGGGCGTTCATGAGGGCCAACGTTGGAGTAACGCCCTGATTCATCTGATCCTCGTACGCCACCTTCAGCGCCGAGATTTCCCCCAGCCCGGCGGTAGCCTTCGCCCGCGCTTGGTACCTGGAATATTGCGGCAACGCAAACGTCGCCAGAATGCCGATGATCGCCACGACGATCAGCAGTTCGATCAGCGTAAAACCCTTCTGCTTACTCATAGATATCTCCGTAGCATGAGTCGAAATCTCATGACCTGAAATGGCCTTTGCAGGGCACATGCCAACCCTCAAGCCTCATCAATAAAGGGGGTTGAACCCGCACAATGGCAACGTCCTACCTCAACAACCGCACTATCTGACGTTTTTTGTCACCCTGCCCCGCTGGTTTGGCGCCAAGCCTTGACTAGGCTATAAGTCATGAATTGTTCGCCGCCGGGATTCCCATGAATGACATCGCCCTCAGCGGCCTGACCAAGCAATTGGTGTTGGCCGAACTGCTCACCGAGCAAAGTGCGCAACAGGCGTATCAACAGGCCCAACGCAGCCGCATCCCCCTGGTCAGCTACCTGGTGCAGAACAAACTGGTCCAGAGCCGCCAGGTCGCGGAGATTGCTTCGGAGCATTTTGGCGTTGCCCTGCTGGACCTCAACAGCCTCGACAAGGAAACCCAACCCACCGGCCTGGTCAGCGAGAAACTGGTGCGCCAGCACCACGCCCTACCGCTGTGGCGGCGTGGCAACAAGCTGTATGTAGGTATCTCCGACCCCACCAATCATCAGGCCATCAACGACATCCAATTCAGCACCGGCCTGACCACCGAAGCCATCCTGGTGGAGGACGACAAGCTCAGCGACGCCATCGAAAAGTTTTTCGAGTCCAGCAGCACCGGCCTGGAAGGCATGGGCGATGTCGACCTCGACGGCCTGGACATCGAATCGATCGACGACACCAGGCAGGACTCCATCGCCGGCCAGGACACCGACGATGCGCCCGTGGTGCGCTTCGTCAACAAGATGCTGCTGGACGCAATCAAGGGTGGCTCTTCCGACTTGCACTTCGAGCCCTATGAAAAGATCTACCGGGTGCGGGTGCGCACCGACGGCATGCTGCGAGAAGTGGCCAGGCCGCCGATCCAACTGGCCAGCCGTATCGCCGCACGCCTGAAAGTCATGGCCAGCCTGGATATTTCCGAGCGGCGCAAACCCCAGGACGGGCGCCTGAAAATGCGCCTGTCGAAAACCAAGTCCATCGATTTCCGGGTCAACACCCTGCCCACGCTCTGGGGCGAAAAAGTGGTGATCCGGATCCTCGACCCGTCCAGCGCACAAATGGGCATCGATGCCCTGGGCTACGAACCGGACCAGAAAGACCTGTACATGGCCGCCCTCAAGCAACCGCAAGGGCTGATCCTGGTGACCGGCCCGACCGGCTCGGGCAAGACCGTGTCGCTGTACACCGGGCTGAATATCCTCAACACCGTGGACATCAACATTTCCACCGCCGAAGACCCGGTGGAAATCAACATGGAAGGCATCAACCAGGTCAACGTGAATCCGCGTCAGGGGCTGGATTTCGCCCAGGCCCTGCGCTCGTTCCTGCGCCAGGACCCGGACGTGATCATGGTCGGCGAGATCCGCGACCTGGAAACCGCCGAGATCGCCATCAAGGCCGCCCAGACCGGGCACCTGGTGCTCTCCACCCTGCACACCAACAGCGCCGCCGAAACCCTGATCCGCCTGCAAAATATGGGCATTCCAGGGTTCAACATCGCCACCGCAGTGCACCTGATCATTGCCCAACGGCTGGCGCGCAAGCTGTGCAACCACTGCAAGAGAGCCATCGAGATTCCCGAAGAAACCCTGCTCAAGGAAGGTTTCAGCCGGGAACGCATCGGCACATTCACGATCTATGAGCCGGTCGGTTGCGAACAGTGCAACCAGGGTTACAAAGGGCGCGTGGGGGTTTACGAAGTGGTCAAGAACACGCCCGAGCTGCAACGGTTGATCATGGCCGAGGGCAACTCGCTGGAAATCGATCTGCAGATGCGCAAGGACGGCTTCAATGACCTGCGCACGTCGGGGCTGCTCAAAGTGATGCAGGGCGTCACCAGCCTCGAAGAAATCAACCGGGTCACCAAGGATTAAGCATGGCGGTCAAGGCAGTAAAAACCGACGTCTATACGTGGGAAGGCAAAGACCGCAAAGGCGTGAAAATGACCGGCGAGCTGACGGGTCAGAGCCCGGCCCTGGTCAAGGCACAGCTGCGCAAACAAGGCATCAACCCGCAGAAGGTGCGCAAGAAATCCACCTCGATATTCAGCAAGGGCAAGCGCATCAAGCCGCTGGATATCGCCCTCTTCACCCGCCAGATGGCCACGATGCTCAAGGCTGGCGTACCGCTGCTGCAAGCGTTCGACATCATCGGCGAAGGCTTCGACAACGCCAACATGCGCAAGCTGGTGGACCAGGTGAAGCAGGAAGTTGCCGCTGGCAACAGCTTCGCCGCCTCGCTGCGCAAATGCCCACAGTATTTCGACGACCTGTACTGCAACCTCGTCGACGCCGGTGAACAGGCCGGCGCCCTGGACACACTGCTGGACCGGGTCGCGACCTACAAGGAAAAGAGCGAAGCCCTCAAGGCCAAGATCAAGAAAGCCATGACCTACCCGACGGCGGTGATACTCGTCGCAGCGGTGGTCACCGGCATCCTGCTGGTCAAGGTGGTGCCACAGTTCGAATCGGTATTCTCCGGGTTCGGTGCGCAGCTGCCGGCCTTCACGGTGATGGTCATCGGCCTGTCGGAGTTCATGCAGGAATGGTGGTGGATGCTGCTTGGCGGCTTGGCGGGGGCTTTTTTCGGGGTGAAATATGCCCTCAAGCGTTCCCAGGCGTTTCGTGACTGGCGAGACACATGGCTGCTCAAGCTCCCGTTGATAGGTACCTTGATGTACAAGTCTGCGGTGGCTCGCTATGCCCGCACGCTCTCGACGACATTCGCCGCTGGCGTGCCGCTGGTCGAAGCCCTCGACTCGGTATCGGGTGCCACCGGCAACGTGGTATTCAAGCGTGCCGTGCAGCGCATCCGCCAGGACGTCTCGACCGGCATGCAGTTGAATTTTTCCATGCGCGCCTCAGGGATCTTTCCGAACCTGGCGATCCAGATGACCGCCATCGGCGAGGAATCCGGCGCGCTGGACGACATGCTCGACAAAGTGGCGAGCTTTTATGAGGCCGAGGTGGACAATCTGGTGGACAACCTCACCAGCCTGATGGAACCCTTCATCATGGTGGTCCTGGGGGTGGTCGTCGGTGGCCTGGTGGTTGCCATGTACTTGCCCATCTTTCAACTCGGCTCTGCGATCTGACATGCCCCTGAGCGAATTCTTCGTGCTGTACCCCCTGGCTTTCGTGCTCGTTGCGGCATTGCTCGGCCTGATCATCGGCAGTTTCCTCAACGTGCTGGTGTGGCGCCTGCCGAAGATGCTCAACCGCGAATGGCGCCTGCAAGCCCACGACCTGCTGGGCCTGCCGGCCGAAACCCCGGGCCCGGTCTACAACCTGATGCTGCCCCACTCCCAGTGCCCGCACTGCGGCCATCGCATCCGCGCCTGGGAAAACATCCCCCTGCTCAGCTACCTGATGCTGCGCGGTCGCTGCTCAAGCTGCGCCGCGCCCATCGGTAGGCGTTACCCCCTGACCGAAGTGGCCTGCGGCGCGTTATCGGCGTTCGTCGCCTGGCATTTCGGCTTTGGCTGGCACGCCGCGATGGTGATGGTGTTGACCTGGGGCCTGCTGGGCATGAGCCTGATAGACGCCGAGCATCAATTACTGCCCGATACCCTGGTGCTGCCGTTGTTGTGGCTGGGCTTGATCATCAACAGCTTCGGACTCTTCGTGCCCTTGAACCAGGCGATGTGGGGCGCCGTGGCCGGCTATCTGGCGCTGTGGTCGGTGTTCTGGGTGTTCAAGCTGATCACCGGCAAGGAAGGCATGGGCTACGGGGATTTCAAGCTACTGGCGATGCTCGGCGCCTGGGGTGGCTGGCAGATCCTGCCGCTGACGCTGCTGCTGTCGTCGCTGGTGGGTGCCGTTGTCGGGGTGATTGTGCTGCGCTTGCGTGATGCTCCCGGGTCGACGCAGATCCCCTTTGGACCTTATCTGGCCATTGCCGGCTGGATTGCCTTGCTCTGGGGTGGTCAAATAACCGACTTCTATTGGCAGTCTGTCGGTTTTTAATGAATACCTCAGTGAAAAAACCCTGGATTCTCGGCCTGACCGGTGGCATCGGCAGCGGCAAGAGCGCAGCGGCCCAGCATTTCATCGACCTGGGCGTGCACGTCATCGACGCCGATCATGCGGCGCGCTGGGTGGTCGAACCCGGGCGCCCGGCGCTGGCGAAAATCGCCGAGCATTTCGGCCCCGGCGTATTGCAGGCCGACGGCGCCCTGGACCGGGCGGCGCTGCGCAAGCTGATCTTCGAGAATGCCGATGAACGCCGCTGGCTCGAGGCGCTGCTGCATCCGCTGATCGCCGAGGAAATCGCCCATCATCTGGCCCAGGCACAATCGTCCTACGCGATTCTGGTATCGCCACTGCTGATCGAGTCAGGGCAGTACACCATGACCCAGCGGATCCTGGTGATCGATGCGCCGGAACAACTGCAGATCGAACGGACGTTGCAGCGCGACCAGACCAGCGAACAGCAGGTCCAGGCGATTCTCAAGGCCCAGTCCAGCCGCCAGGATCGCCTGGGCCATGCCGACGACGTGGTGGTCAATGATCGCGACCTCGCCTGGCTGCACAGCGAGGTCGAGCGCCTGCATCACTTTTACCTTACTTTGCGTGGAGGCCAATCATGAGCCAGACCCCAACCGTTGATTGCCCAACCTGCGGCGCCCCTGTGGAATGGAGCCCGGAGAGCACATTCCGGCCGTTCTGTTCTGATCGCTGCAAACTGATCGACCTCGGCGCCTGGGCGTCGGAAGAACACAAGATTCCGGTCAGCCCCGACGCCGAGGACGAGCTGTTCAGCGAAGACTTCGAGCCTCGCTCACATCATTAAGGCCGCATGAAACCGTAGTCCTGTTCATCGTCGAGGTTTTCCGCCAGGAAACTCAACTCATCGGCCAGGTCTTCAGGGCTGCGCACTGTCTTGCTCTGTTGCACGATCGCACTGAGCAAGGCACGCAGGCTCAAGCCCGGGTCAAAACCGATCTCCATCGCGGCATCGTGACTACGCCTGATCTCTTGTCTCGCCCACTCATAAACACTCATGGTTGTGCTCCTGGAAATTTTCCAAAGCATGAAGGGCGTGTGGTGGTGCAGCCTTGACGTGAATCAAGGCTTGTCATCATCGTTCCACGGAGCCGACAGGTAGCGCGTGCGGTTGAAGGTCTCCAGCCATTCGGGACTGAACACCACCAACGCACTGATCACCATGCCGTTGATGAAGGCCTCGGGGAAGATGATCAGCCAGAGGTAGCCGACAAAATCTTCCAGCCAGTAAGGCATGGCGAATATACCGTCGTACCACAGCAGGCCAAGTCCCAGCAGCAGGCACGCCAACGCCGAAAGCGCGGCGGCGAGAAACCCCGAGCAGAAGATATACACAAACAGATTGCGCGGCTGGGCGCGCTCCACCAGGATCGCGCAACATTCGGTGATCAACACCGGCAACAGGATCAGCAGCGCACCGTTGATCCCTACCGCCGCCATGTCCTGACGGCCCAGCAGCACCAGCGCGAGCTGCGCGCACAGGCCACCGAGGATCGCCAACGGCCAGTCCAGCAACAGCGTCACGGCAGTCATGCCGATGAAGTGATACGAAACGCCGGTATCGAAATCCCGGCGCACCAGCCACAGCATGAACAACGCCAGCACCGTGCCGAACAACAGATGCTGGCGACGGCTGTCGGTGAACAGCTCGACCCACGGCGCCCGCACCACGGCCCAGACCAACACCGGCACATACATCAGCCAGCCGGCCGCCAGGGTCTGCGGTGAAAGCAGTTCGGCACCGATCATGGGCTACTCCTGCGAGAACTTGAACGCCGTCCGCGCGCTACTTAAGTAGCGACACTTCCTGGCTGTTGTACCAAGGCCATTGCAAACTTGCCAAAGCCTACCGACCAATCCGAATAGTCATTCTCGTGCATGAAGATGAAAACGTCTTGCGGACGAACCTGGGCTTGAACCCCGAGATTGTCCGCGATTTTTTTGTAGAGCTCGCGCTTCATCGCATCACTGCGGCCCCTGCGCATCGTAATCTCAATCACGATCAAATGGTCTGAACGAGCCACACCGTTAAAAGTGCGGCTGTAGAAAAACTGTTCAGGGTCGTAGTCCGTGACCAGGTTGAACAATTCATCCTCGGGCATACCAATGCTCTCGACCAGCGCTTGGTGTATGCCATCGACGATGCGCTGACGTTGTTGTTGGCTGGTGCCCTTGATGACGGCGGTACGAACGAATGGCATGTGAGGTGCTCTCAATTTTATAGGGAATGCCCCTCAATCCTGGCGACCCGGAACAGTCGGCAAACACTGCAGGAACTGGGGAATTCTGCAAAATCCGCGCGATACCTGATATCGATTTATGCGCTCTATGTAATTGAGTTAAAGTCACTTTATGAAACGTCGCCTCCCCCCATTGAATGCACTGCATACCTTCGAGGCCGCTGCCCGACTGGGCAAAATGATCGCGGCCGCCGAGGAGCTGTCTGTCACGCCTGGCGCTGTGAGTCGCCAGGTACGCCAGCTGGAGCTGAGCCTTGGCGTGGACCTGTTCGAAGGCCCAAAAAACAAACCTCAGCTCACCGTAGCCGCAAGAGAACTGCTGCCGGAACTGACGGCCGCACTGGATCAGATCGAGGCTGCGGTGAGCAGGGTCCGAGACACGGCGACAGGCACCTTGGACGTGTCCTGCTTCAGCACCTTTACGGTCAAGTGGCTGATACCGCGTCTTTTCGACTTCAATACGACTTACCCAGAGATCAAGATTCGCCTGAGCTCACCGGTTCACGGGACCGATCCGGGCCGGGATCGCTATGACGTGATGATCACGGCTGAACAGGGCATCGTGGGCGAACAGAAAAACACCGTCCGGCTGTTTCCTGAACGATTGGGCGCCGTGTTGTCGCCCACCTTGTCCGCGCGAATTCAATTGACCGACTTGGGCTCGATTTTCCGCCATCCCCTCCTGCATACCAAAACCCGTCCGGATGCCTGGGCAAATTGGGGGGATGCGATTGGACACCAGGCCACTGCGCCGGCCGGGCTGGAATACGAGCATTATTACTTTACGTTGGAGGCGGCGATTGCCGGCCTGGGGATTTGTGTCGCACCGTGGCACTTGGTGGCTGACGACATTCGCCTGGGTCGTCTGGTGGCGCCGTTCGGGTTTCGCCCGAGCCGCTACGTCTATGTCGCTAAGCGCAGCGCGCAGCAGAGCAAGAAACTGGATCTGTTTTGCGCTTGGTTGGCGTGTCAGGCTGAACAGGATGATCTATTGGGCCCTGCCTGGGGGTAATGCTGTTCACTTGAGCGCTTATCGGAATTTTATCTTCCATTCCTAGGGCTGTTTCAGGGTGGTGCGTATATCCATTTCTTCGGTAACGGCTACTTAGGGTTGCGCCCTGACGGCGGGTCACTTTCGAAAAGCCCGGAAGCCGGCCCAGTCGAAAGTAACCAAAGCGCTTCTGCCCCACCACTCGGTGCCTCGCCCAGGCTCGGCATGCCTGAACGAAGGCATTGCTCCGTGGGCCGCCGCGAAGGGCTATCCATGGCCCAGCGCGGCTAACCCGGTCGTACATCCGTTAGCTCTGTGGGAGCAAAGCTTGCTCGCGATAGCGGTCTGTCAGGCAACATCAATGTTGAATGCGCCGACGTCTTCGCGAGCAAGCCCGCTCCCACAGGTTTTGCGGTATGCATGAGTTTTGTGTCTGCTGAAGATTCAGTGTGGGAGCGAGCCTGCTCGCGATAGCGGTCTGTCAGGCAACATCAATGTTGAATGCGCCGACGTCTTCGCGAGCAAGCCCGCTCCCACAGGTTTTGCGGTATGCATGAGTTTTGTGTCTGCTGAAGATTCAGTGTGGGAGCGAGCCTGCTCGCGATAGCGGTCTGTCAGGCAACATCAATGTTGAATGCGCCGACGTCTTCGCGAGCAAGCCCGCTCCCACAGGTTTTGCGGTATGCATGAGTTTTGTGTCTGCTGAAGATTCAGTGTGGGAGCGAGCCTGCTCGCGATAGCGGTGGTGCAGATGCATGGAGGCTTGGCCCCTTGCTTTAGGCTCTAAGTGAGCAGCATTACCCGGCCCGGGCGGAAATTTGCCCCTTCACTGCACGCTTTATTTTTTTTGATCACATTTGAACGCTAAGCTTGGGCTCATGGATGACTCCGATTACTTACGCCTGCTGACCATCGCGGCCGAGCAAGCCAACGCCTTTCTCTCCAATGCCCGCAAATGGGAGCGTGAGCGTTGGGTCTGCCAGCGCCTGCTGCAGGGGCTGAACGTGCCTTACCGCGCCGACGAGTTCGCGCCGGCCGGCGAGCCGCCGGACGTGTTGTTTCGCGATGCCAACTTCGAGGTGTTTTTCGTGCTCGACGAGGGCCGGCGCCTCAATGACGAATGGCGCGATGAACTGCAACGCCGTCGCAGCGCCTTTTCCCTGAGCCAACTGGTGCGTCGCGAGGCCAAACCGCGGCGGATCCCGGCCAATGAGTTCCTGATGCGGCTGGCCCCGACCTTGCGCAAGAAAGCCCATAACTACACCGAGCGCGGCATGGACTTGGGCGACCTCGACATCATCGCCTTCGCCAGCCTCAAGCGCGAAGTGCTGGACCTCAACAGTCACTTCCCACCGCCGACCGAATACCTGCGCCAGGGCTGGCGCTCGCTGTCACTGGTAGGGCCGACGTTCGCCCGGGTGCTGTTCGCCCACCCTGACGCGCCGGACTTCCTGCGCAGCAACCTGGGTCGCAGCATTGTTTTCGATGTCGGGATCAGCCTGTGAGCCCACTGCAGGAACTGATTGCCGCTGTGCCCCAGCAAGGCCGCGTACGCTGGATTGGCGTAAGACCTCAGGGCCATGCACCGATGATCGAACTGGACGCCGTGGAGGCCCGCCTGGAGGCTGGGCTGACCGGCGATCATGCCCGTCCCGGCGTGCGCAATACGCGGCAAGTGACGCTGATCCAATGGGAGCACCTGGCCGTGATCGCCTCGCTGATGGGCCGTCCCGAGGACCGGCCCGTGCTGCCACAGGAGCTGCGACGCAATATTGTGGTCAGCGGCATCAATCTGTTCAGCCTCAAGGGCCGGCGCTTTCGCATTGGCCAAGCCATTTTTGAAACCACCGGCTGGTGCCAGCCGTGTGCCCGATTGGAGCGAAACCTCGGCGAAGGTACGTTCCAGGCGGTACGCGGCCATGGCGGAATCACCGCCCGGGTGTTAAAAAGTGGAATCATTCGCCTGGACGACAGCCTGATCGTCGAACCCGTTCCGGCGAGCGGCTACTCTGCTTTCAATGCCGGCTAGCCGGACGCTGTAACGTCTTCACATTCCGCAACGTCTACCTGACGAGGCCTTTATGACCAGTCGCCTGAACCCAGATGACCAGAAGCATGTCGAAGAGTACCTGCAACTGTCCCAGCACCGAGTCGAGCGCCGGCCTTTCCGGCCGTGGATGCTCCTGGTGGTGGTACTGGCCGTGACCATCGGCCTGGGCCTGTTGAGCCGACTGATCAGTTACCTGACGCTATGAGCCGCTTGATGCTCGCGCAGGTAACGGCACTGATTTCCTTTAGCCTTGCGAGATATCCCCATGACTCATCGTATTGTCATCGTTGGCGGCGGCGCCGGCGGTCTGGAGTTGGCTACCCGTCTGGGTAAGACTCTGGGCAAGCGCGGCACGGCCAGTGTGATGCTGGTCGACGCGAATCTGACCCACATCTGGAAACCGCTGCTGCACGAAGTGGCCGCCGGCTCCTTGAACTCCTCCGAAGACGAACTCAACTATGTCGCCCAGGCAAAATGGAACCACTTCGAGTTCCAGCTGGGGCGCATGAGCGGCCTGGATCGCGAGCGCAAGAGAATCCAACTGGCCGCCACCTATGACGAGGCCGGCGTCGAGCTGTTGCCAGCCCGGGAACTGGGCTACGACAGCCTGGTGATTGCCGTCGGCAGCACCACCAATGACTTCGGCACCGAAGGCGCGGCGCAGCACTGCCTGTTCCTCGACACCCGCAAACAGGCGGAGCGCTTCCATCAGCAATTGCTGCACCACTATCTGCGCGCCCACGCCGGGCAAACCGATATCGTCGAGCGCATCAGCGTCGCCATTGTCGGCGCCGGTGCGACCGGGGTCGAACTGGCCGCCGAGCTGCACAATGCCGCCCACGAACTGCACGCCTACGGCCTGGACCGGATCAAACCGGAGAACATGCACATCACCCTGATAGAGGCGGGCCCAAGGGTCTTGCCGGCACTGCCGGAGCGTATCGGCGGCCCGGTGCACAAGACCCTGGAAAAACTCGGCGTCAACGTCATGACCAACGCCGCCGTCAGCCAGGTGACCGCCGACAGCCTCATTACCGCGGACGGCAAAGTGATCGACGCGAGCCTGAAAGTCTGGGCCGCCGGGATTCGCGCACCGGACTTCCTCAAGGACATCGACGGACTGGAGACCAACCGGATCAACCAGTTGCAGGTGCTGCCTACGTTGCAGACAAGCCGCGACGAGAACATCTTTGCCTTCGGCGACTGCGCCGCCTGCCCGCAACCCGGCAGCGAGCGCAACGTCCCGCCCCGCGCCCAGGCCGCGCACCAGCAGGCCTCGCTGCTGGCCAAATCCTTGAAGCTGCGGATCGAAGGCAAGGCCCTGCCCGAATACAAATACACCGACTACGGTTCGCTGATCTCGCTGTCGCGGTTCTCGGCGGTGGGCAACCTGATGGGCAACCTGACCGGCAGCGTGATGCTCGAAGGCTGGCTGGCGCGGATGTTCTACGTGTCGTTGTACCGCATGCACCAGATGGCGCTGTACGGCATGTTCCGCACGGCCATGCTGATGCTGGGCAGCAAGATCGGGCGCGGGACCGAGCCTCGGCTGAAGTTGCACTGAGGCCTTACTGACGATCGTTCCCACGCTCTGCGTGGGAATGCAGCCCGGGACGCTCCGCGTCCTTTGTGACGCAGAGCGTCACTGGATTCACTCCCACGCAGAGCGTGGGAGCGATCATCCCTTCATGTCCCTTCAATAATCAAACCTGAAACCGCTGCACCATCGTGCGCAGCGAATTCGCCAGCTGCGACAACTCATGGCTGGATGCACTGGTCTGGTCCGCGCCAGACGCCGAGCGCACCGACAAATCACGAATGTTCACCAGGTTGCGATCCACCTCGCGGGCCACTTGTGCCTGCTCTTCGGCGGCGCTGGCGATCACCAGGTTGCGTTCGTGGATTTCATTGACCGACGCCGTGATGGTCTGCAACGCGTCCCCCGCCCGCTCAGCCATGGCCAGGGTACTGGCGGCGCGACTGGAGCTGGCCTGCATGGAGTCGAGTGCCTGGGTGGCACCGCTGCGCATGCCTTGGACCATTTGCTCGATTTCCTGGGTCGATTGCTGTGTGCGATAAGCCAGCGCCCGCACTTCATCGGCCACCACCGCAAACCCACGTCCGCTCTCACCCGCCCGGGCCGCTTCGATGGCCGCGTTAAGGGCCAGCAGGTTGGTCTGCTCGGCGATGGCGCGGATCACGTCCAGCACCTTGCCGATATCCTGCGATTGGTTGGCCAGGGATTGCACCAGGCCACCGGTCACCTGCACATCGCTGGCGAGGGCGCCGATGGCGTCGACCGTATCGCTGACCCGCTGCTGCCCAAGGGACGCCGACTCACTGGACTGACGCGTGGCATCGGAGGTGGAGACCGCATTGCGCGCAACCTCCTCCACGGCAGTGGTCATTTCGGTGACGGCCGTGGCGGCCTGTTCAATTTCGTTGTTCTGCTGTTGCAGGCTGTGGGTGCTGTCGAGCGTGACCGCGTTCAGTTCATCGGCCGCGGTGGCCAACTGCGCGGCCGAGCCGCTGATGCCCTGCAACGTCTCACGCAGATTCTGTTGCATGGCCGCCAATGCCTTGAGCAAGCGGCTCACTTCGTCGTTGCCATGGGTCTCGATTGGCCGGGTCAGGTCACCCCGGGCGACGTTCTCCGCAGCGTTGAGCGCCTCACCCAAGGGCTTGACGATACTGCGCGTGAGCAGCATGGCCAGGGCCACCGTGGCCAGGGCAGCGAGCACAACGAACAGGCTGACGATCATGCGGGAATTGGCGTAGTGCTCCTGGGACTTCTGGCTCTCGATGGACACCTGCTTGGAGAATAGCTCCGCCAGGTCGTTGAGCTGCTTGCCGGAACCGTCCACCACGGTCTTCATGTCCACCAGCAGCAGCTTGATCAACTCGTCCCGCCGCCCTTGTTCGGCCAGGGTGAAGGATTGGGCGATACCCGTACGGTAAGCGGCAAAGGTTTGCTTGAACTGGTCGTAGAGGGCCTTGCCTTCAGGCGTCACAACGAGCTTTTCGTAGGCCGCGATTTTTTCGCTCAGCTCCTTGTCACGCGTGTCCATCTGCCCGCGATACACCACAACGTTCTTCGGGTCCTGGTCCAAGGCCATGCGCAGGGAAATGGTGCGGATCCGCAGCATCCACTCGCGGATCTCATCACCGCCGCGAATGCTCGGCAGCCACTGGGTTTCCACCGCGACTTCACTGTCACGAATACTCGACATCTGCCCCAGCGCGAACACCCCGAGCAATGCCACCAGCACGGCGATCAAGGCAAAACCCAACGCGGCACGTGGGGCGATATTCAACTGACGAAGAACCATAGGGAATGCCTTTTTTTATTGTTGGCCTGAAGTGGGGCCAGGCCCCTGTCGGCGGGTTATCGGCAGGTTGTACGATGTCTTAAGTCCTACCCACTTTATCGCAGGCAAAAAAAATCCCCGTATCTTTCGATACGAGGATTTTTAATATGGTCGGGGTAAGGGGATTCGAACTCCTGACATCCTGCTCCCAAAGCAGGCGCGCTACCGGACTGCGCTATACCCCGGTAAAAAAAAGGCGACCTTTGCAAGTCGCCTTCTCGATCAGGGCTTTTGGCCTCTGATCTTAAGATTCGATTCCAGCGAACTGGTTTCAAAAATGGTGGGTCGTGTGGGATTCGAACCTACGACCAATTGGTTAAAAGCCAACTGCTCTACCAACTGAGCTAACGACCCAAAGATGGTCGGGGTAAGGGGATTCGAACTCCTGACATCCTGCTCCCAAAGCAGGCGCGCTACCGGACTGCGCTATACCCCGATTGAAATGGCTCCGTGACCAGGACTCGAACCTGGGACCCAATGATTAACAGTCATTTGCTCTACCGACTGAGCTATCACGGAACTGATATTTCAAGTTGCAACATTGAAGCTAGCTTCAACCTCTTCTACCCTTACGCATCGCTGCGTTCGTGTGTCTGAGGCGCGCTATTCTACAATCTTAAAAACCTCTGTCAACCCCTTAAATTGCTTTCAAGACAATGATTTGCAACTTATTTTGGATTCCTTCTCAGCGAGAAGTAACCCTTGGGGTGACGTACTGCGGGGCGCACTTTACAAGCCTTTTCCTTTGAGTTCAACGGCCTGATGAAAAAAATGGCCTCGCAAAGCAAACACGCCCTGTGGCAAGCGATGGACTGTGCAGGAGCTGCCGAAGGCTGCGATCTTTTGATCTTTCGCTTGAGACTCAAGTGTCTGGGGAAAGATCGCAGCCTCGTTGCACTCGACAGCTCCTACATAGCTCCTACAGCACCCTCCAGCGAGAGCAAGTTCCCTCGCCACAAAAGCCCTGTCAATCGACTCAGTCAAAGACGATTTCGTCGTTCTCCACTGTACCGGTCACGGTTTCGCCCGGCATGAAACGACCCGACAGGATCAACTGCGCCAGCGGGTTTTCGATCCAGCGCTGGATCGCCCGCTTCAGCGGCCGTGCGCCATAGACCGGGTCGTAACCCACCGCAATCAGCTTGTCCAACGCCTCGTCGCTCAACTGCAGTTTCAGCTCACGTTCGGTGAGGCGACTGCGCAGGCGACCCAACTGGATCTCGGTAATGCCGGCAATCTGATCACGGGCCAACGGCTCGAAGATCACCACTTCGTCGACCCGGTTGATGAACTCCGGCCGGAAGTGCGTAGAGATCGCGTCCATCACCGCCGCGCGCTGCGCCTCGCGGTCGCCCACCAGTTCCTGGATCTGCGTCGAGCCCAGGTTGGAGGTCATCACGATCACCGTGTTGCGGAAGTCCACCGTGCGCCCGTGGCTATCCGTCAGGCGACCATCCTCCAGCACTTGCAGCAGGATGTTGAACACATCCGGGTGCGCCTTCTCGACTTCATCGAGCAGGATCACCGAGTACGGCTTGCGACGCACGGCCTCGGTGAGGTAACCGCCCTCTTCATAACCGACATAACCCGGTGGCGCACCGATCAGCCGTGCCACGGAATGTTTCTCCATGAACTCGGACATGTCGATGCGCACCATGGCCTCTTCGGTGTCGAAGAGAAACTCGGCCAGCGCCTTGCACAGCTCGGTTTTACCGACCCCGGTCGGGCCGAGGAACATGAACGAGCCGCTCGGCCGGTTCGGGTCCGACAGCCCGGCACGGGAACGACGCACGGCGTTGGACACCGCCACCACTGCCTCTTCCTGGCCGATCACACGCTGGTGCAGCAGACTTTCCATCTTCAGTAGCTTGTCGCGCTCGCCTTCGAGCATTTTCGAGACCGGAATGCCAGTCCACTTGGAGACCACTTCGGCAATCTCTTCCTCAGTGACCTTGCTGCGCAGCAACTGGTTTTCGCTCTTGCCATGCTGGTCGACCATTTGCAGGCTGCGCTCCAGGTCCGGGATCACCCCGTACTGCAGCTCGGCCATGCGGTTGAGGTCGCCTTTACGACGGGCCGCCTCCAGTTCCTGACGGGACTGTTCGATCTTCTGCTGGATCTGTGCGGAACCCTGGACTTCGGCTTTCTCCGAGTTCCAGATTTCCTCGAGGTCGGAATACTCACGCTCGTGACGAACGATCTCTTCCTGCAACCTTTCCAGACGTTTCTTCGCCGCTTCGTCGCTTTCTTTCTTCAGGGCCTGGGACTCGACCTTGAGTTGAATCAGGCGCCGCTCCAACCGATCCAGCACTTCGGGCTTGGAGTCGATTTCCATGCGAATGCGGCTGGCCGCCTCGTCGATGACGTCGATGGCCTTGTCCGGCATGTGCCGGTCGTTGATGTAGCGCGAGGCCAGCTCAGCCGCCGCGCGCAGGGCTTCATCGCTGTACTCGATGTTGTGGTGCAGCTCGAAACGCCCTTTCAGGCCGCGCAGGATACCAATGGTGTCTTCCACCGAAGGCTCCGACACATCGACCTTCTGGAAACGCCGGGCCAAGGCACGGTCTTTCTCGAAGATCCCGCGGAACTCCTGGAACGTGGTCGAGCCGATGCAACGGATATCACCCGACGACAGCAACGGCTTGAGCAGGTTCGACGCATCCATGACCCCACCCGACGCTGCACCGGCACCAATAATGGTGTGGATTTCGTCGATGAACAGGATGATCTGCCCTTCCTGCTTGGACAGCTCATTGAGCAACGCCTTGAAGCGTTTCTCGAAATCGCCGCGGTACTTGGTACCGGCCAGCAAGGCACCCAGGTCGAGGGAATACACCACGCTGTTGGCCAGCAGGTCCGGCACCTGGTTGTCGACGATGCGCTTGGCCAGGCCTTCGGCGATTG
Source organism: Pseudomonas sp. CFII68 (assembly GCF_000416195.1). Classification (NCBI taxonomy): domain Bacteria; kingdom Pseudomonadati; phylum Pseudomonadota; class Gammaproteobacteria; order Pseudomonadales; family Pseudomonadaceae; genus Pseudomonas; species Pseudomonas sp. CFII68. The sequence goes on along the minus strand of NZ_ATLN01000095.1, from coordinate 183,806 downwards.
CGGTCTTGCCCACACCCGCCTCGCCCACCAGCAATGGGTTGTTCTTGCGACGCCGAGCCAGGATCTGGGCAACACGCTCGACTTCCGCTTCGCGCCCGACCAGCGGGTCAATGCGGCCCTGGCGTGCCAGTTCGTTCAGGTTGCTGGCATAGGCATCCAATGGGTTGCCTGAAGAAGAAGACTCACCGCCCTCGTCGTCCTGCATATCCTGCTCACCCTCGGAATGATCGCCATGCCCCGGCACCTTGGAGATGCCATGGGCGATGTAGTTGACGACATCGATACGCGCAACGCTCTGCTGCTTGAGCAGGAACACCGCCTGGCTTTCCTGCTCGCTGAAGATGGCAACCAGCACGTTGGCGCCGGTGACTTCACGTTTGCCCGAGCTCTGTACATGGAAGACAGCACGCTGCAGGACACGCTGGAAGCCCAGGGTTGGCTGGGTTTCGCGATCCTCGTCATGCACGGGGATCAGTGGCGTGGTGGAGTCGATGAACTCCTGCAGATCATGCTTGAGTTTGTCGAGGTTCGCGCCGCAGGCACGCAAAACGGTGGCGGCAGCCTCGTTATCCAATAGGGCCAGCAGCAGGTGTTCGACGGTCATGAATTCATGACGCTTCGAACGAGCCTCCTTGAAGGCAAGATTGAGGGTGACTTCGAGCTCGCGGTTTAACATAGCTTCACCTCATACCCAAGTGGTCGGCGTTAACCGTCCTTCTCGATTTCACAGAGTAGCGGATGCTGGCTTTCCCGGGCGTACTGGTTGACCTGCATGGCCTTAGTCTCGGCGATGTCGCGGGTAAACACTCCACATACTGCCCGTCCCTCTGTATGGACGGCCAGCATGACCTTGGTCGCCAGCTCCCGATTCAGGTTAAAAAACACCTCGAGCACTTCGACGACGAAATCCATCGGTGTGTAGTCATCGTTGAACAAAACCACCTTGTACATCGGTGGCGCCTGTAATGCGGGCTTTGCTTCCTGAACAGCAATGCCTGCGGAATCGTCGTCGTGTAGATCCGGGCGATCCTGATTGAATGTTAGTCGAATCTGGCTGACTGCATGCATGGAAAGAAAGGTTCGTTTAGTTGGCGAATACAGTGATGGGGGCGCTTGTGGGTGATTTCAACCACGACCACCCGGCCACCTTGACTATCGGCAAAACGGTGTTACAACCAATAGAGCCCATCGTGGGTTAAAAAGGTCCGTGGAATCTATCCTTACTTCAAGATTAGCCTGCGGATGGACTGGATGATACTCCAGTGATGGAGTGCGTTGCAGAGGGAAATGGCTTATGTCGGTCGTCAAGATGAATGGCAAGGTGAAATGGTTCAACAATGCCAAGGGCTACGGTTTCATTATCGCGGCCGGCAGGGACGATGAAGACCTTTTCGCCCATTACTCGGCCATCAACATGGAAGGCTATAAAACCCTGAAGGCCGGACAGCCTGTGACGTTCGACGTCATCCAGGGACCCAAGGGCCTGCACGCGGTCAACATCAGGCTTGTCACCGCCGAAGATGTGCCCGCTCCTGTCAATGTCAGGGTCACCGAGACTCATTGACCGACCGCCGCACCGGACAAATGAAAATGCCCGACTCGATCACTCGAGCCGGGCATTCGCGCTGAGCGCCGATTCGCTTACATGTGCGAGATCAGGGCGTCACCGAAGCCCGAGGACGACACCAGCTTGGCGCCCTCCATCAGACGTTCGAAGTCATAGGTCACGGTCTTGGCCGAAATCGCGCCGTTGGTGCCCTTGATGATCAGGTCGGCCGCTTCGGTCCAACCCATGTGACGCAGCATCATTTCCGCCGACAGGATCAGCGAGCCCGGGTTGACCTGGTCCTTGCCGGCATACTTGGGCGCGGTACCGTGAGTGGCTTCGAACATTGCCACGGTGTCGGACAGGTTGGCGCCCGGCGCAATACCGATACCGCCCACTTCCGCCGCCAGGGCGTCGGACAGGTAGTCACCGTTCAGGTTCAGGGTGGCGATCACGTCATATTCAGCCGGACGCAGCAGGATCTGCTGCAACATCGCATCGGCGATGGCGTCCTTGACGACGACATTCTTGCCGGTCTTCGGGTTCTTGAACTGCATCCACGGCCCGCCGTCGAGCAGGGTCGCGCCGAACTCCTCGGCTGCCACTTCGTAGGCCCATTCCTTGAAGGCACCTTCGGTGAACTTCATGATGTTGCCTTTATGCACGATGGTCAGCGAATCGCGGTCGTTGTCGACAACATATTGCAAGGCCTTGCGAGCCAGGCGCTGGGTGCCCTGCTTGGAAACCGGCTTGACGCCGATGCCGCAATCCTCGTCGAAACGGATCTTGGTCACGCCCATTTCTTCTTTCAGGAACTTGATGACCTTGGTGGCTTCGGCCGAACCGGCCTTCCACTCGATGCCAGCGTAGATGTCCTCGGAGTTCTCGCGGAAGATCGTCATGTCCACGTCGCCAGGCTTCTTGACCGGGCTTGGCACGCCTTCGAACCAGCGCACCGGACGCAGGCACACGTACAGGTCGAGCTGCTGGCGCAGGGCCACGTTCAGCGAACGGATACCACCGCCCACCGGCGTGGTCAGTGGGCCCTTGATGGAAACCACGTAATCCTTGACCGCGTCCAGGGTTTCCTGGGGCAGCCAGGTGTCCTGATCGTAGACTTGAGTCGCTTTCTCACCGGCATAGACTTCCATCCAGGAAATCTTGCGCTTGCCGCCATAGGCCTTCTGAACCGCAGCGTCCACAACCTTGATCATGACCGGACTGATATCGACGCCAATGCCGTCGCCTTCGATGAAGGGGATGATCGGGTTGTCGGGAACATTAAGAGAATGGTCTGCATTGACGGTGATTTTGTCACCGACGGCTGGAACCTGAATCTTTTGATACCCCATGCTGAACTCCATTGCTTGGATTGAACATCTGGCTGCGTTCGAGCGTACCCCACTTGAATCGGCGCGCAAACCCTACGTTAGGCTCATCCGGGGTAAAGCGTTGCAGTTCGCGGTGTACAACCCTGAAAACCAAGGGAAAAGCGCCAAACATGAGCATAGTCCGCGCCTTGGGTACTGCGACGTTTAGACCAATGGACGTGTACGGAAGTCTATGAACCATCGGCAGATTGCCAGCTACCTATGTATAATGCCGCCGCTGACCACAGGGTCACACTGGCTGAGCGCTCTATCACAGGACTTTCCGTCAGTTTAAAAGCCGGACCGTTACCGCGGCCCAACCGCTTGACGCTCGACTGATGCACCCAACATCACCGCGAAGAAACCTCGACATTCGGTTCACGGATGACTTTGAACGAACGCGCTTACCCGGCGCCCCTCGAGTTTCTGCGCATGCTTTAGCAAAGAAGAGAGTTAATCCGAATATGCCCACCCGCTCGAAGATCATCTATACCTTCACCGACGAAGCGCCCGCCCTCGCCACCTATTCGCTGCTGCCGATCGTCGAAGCCTTTACCGCTTCGGCCGATATCGCCGTGGAAACCCGCGATATCTCCCTCGCAGGGCGCATCCTGGCCAGCTTCCCCGAGCAACTGGGTGACAAAGCCGTAGCCGACCACCTCGCCGAACTGGGCGACCTGGCCGTTACGCCTGAAGCCAACATCATCAAGCTGCCGAACATCAGCGCCTCGGTGCCGCAACTGCAGGCCGCGATCAAGGAATTGCAGGCCCAGGGCTACGCACTGCCGGACTACCCGGAAACCGTGAGCAGCGACGCCGAGAAAGACGCCCGCGCCCGCTACGACAAGATCAAGGGCAGCGCCGTGAACCCGGTCCTGCGCGAAGGCAACTCCGATCGTCGCGCGCCGCTGTCGGTCAAGAACTACGCCCGCAAGCACCCGCACAAAATGGGCGCCTGGGCAGCCGACTCCAAGTCCCACGTGGCCCACATGAGCACCGGCGATTTCTACGGCAGCGAAAAAGCCGCCCTGATCGACGCCGCCGGCAGCGTGAAAATCGAGCTGATCGCCCAGGACGGCACTGCCACTGTCCTGAAGGAAAAAACCACCGTACAAGCCGGTGAGATCCTCGACTGCGCCGTGATGAGCAAAAACGCCCTGCGTGACTTCATCGCCGCTGAAATCGAAGACGCCAAGCAAAAAGGCGTCCTGCTGTCGGTTCACCTCAAGGCCACCATGATGAAGGTCTCCGACCCGATCATGTTCGGCCAGATCGTTGCCGAGTTCTATAAAGACGCCCTGGCCAAGCACGCACAAGTGCTGGAGCAGATCGGCTTCAACCTGAACAACGGCATCGGCGACCTGTACGCCCGCATCAAGGCCCTGCCGGCCGAGCAGCAGGCGCAGATCGAAGCCGACATCCAGGCGGTCTACGCAGCGCGCCCATCCCTGGCGATGGTCAACTCCGACAAAGGCATCACCAACCTGCACGTGCCGAGCGACGTCATCGTCGACGCCTCGATGCCAGCCATGATCCGTGACTCCGGCAAGATGTGGGGCACCGACGGCCAGCTGCACGACACCAAGGCCGTGATCCCGGATCGCTGCTACGCCACCATCTACCAGGCGGTGATCGAAGACTGCAAGCAACACGGCGCCTTCGACCCAACCACCATGGGCAGCGTGCCGAACGTTGGCCTGATGGCCAAGAAAGCCGAAGAGTACGGCTCCCACGACAAGACCTTCCAGATCAAGGTCGACGGCGTGGTCCGTGTTTCGGACAGCAACGGCCGCACCCTGCTGGAGCAGAGCGTCGAAGCTGGCGACATCTTCCGCATGTGCCAGACCAAAGACGCGCCGATCCAGGACTGGGTCAAACTGGCCGTCAACCGCGCCCGCGCCAGCAGCACCCCGGCGATCTTCTGGCTGGACCCGATGCGCGCCCATGACGGCGTCGTGATCGAGAAAGTCCAGACTTACCTGAAGGACTACGACACTGCCGGCCTGGACATCCGCATCATGTCGCCGGTCGACGCGATGAAGTTCACCCTGGCCCGCACCCGCGAAGGCAAGGACACCATCTCGGTGACCGGCAACGTACTGCGCGACTACCTGACCGACCTGTTCCCGATCATGGAACTGGGCACCAGCGCCAAGATGCTGTCGATCGTGCCGCTGATGAACGGCGGTGGCCTGTTCGAAACCGGCGCTGGCGGCTCGGCCCCCAAGCACGTGCAGCAGTTGCTGGAAGAAAACTTCCTGCGCTGGGATTCCCTGGGCGAGTTCCTGGCCCTGGCCGCGTCCCTCGAGCACCTGGGCGTGACCTACAACAACCCGAAAGCACTGGTGCTGGCCAAGACCCTGGACCAGGCTACCGGTGAGTTCCTGGACCGCAACAAGTCGCCTTCGCGCAAGGTCGGCGGCATCGACAACCGCGGCAGCCACTTCTACCTGACCCTGTTCTGGGCCCAGGCACTGGCCGCCCAGGACGACGACGCAGCCCTCAAGGCCCAGTTCGCTTCCCTGGCCAAGACATTGACCGACAACGAAGAAAAAATCGTTGCCGAACTCAATGCCGTCCAAGGCAAGCCCGTGGACATCGGCGGCTACTACTTCGCCAACCCGGAGCTGACCAGCAAGGCCATGCGCCCGAGCAACACCTTCAACGCGGCGATTGCTGCGCTGGTGTAAGGTTGTAGGCAGTACCACAAACCCCGGCCTAGTGCCGGGGTTTGTGTTTCTGGCATTTGGAACCCACCCCTGTGGGAGCGAGCTTGCTCGCGATTGCAATTCATCATTCAATTCAAATATTGACTGACACACCGCTATCGCGAGCAAGCTCGCTCCCACAGTTGGATTGAAGTACAACCGGCAGAAACAGGCCGGCCGTTAGGCCGCCTCGCGAGCAAGCTTTGCTCCCACAGATCTGATGGGTGTACGACCGGGAGAACCAGGTCGGCTACTAGGCCGCCTCGCGGTGGACGTTGATCTGGGCCGCCCCGTTAACCACGATGGCCGAACGCAGGCATTGTGGAGTGGGCATCCCGGCATGGATGCCGGGATAGCCGCGCTGGGCCATGGATGGCCCTTCGCGGCGGCCCACGGAGCAATGCCGGAGTGAGGGCATGCCGAGCCTAAGCGAGGCACCGAGTGGTGGGGCAAAAGCGTTTTGCTTACTTTTGCGCTTCTCAAAAGTGAGCCGCCGTCAGGGCGGAACCCTAAGCGGCCGTTACTACAAAAACGGATATGTACTCGATCCCCCCCAATCTGAGCAATGAAGGAACCTTATGAACTGGCACCCCCACATCACCGTCGCCACCATCGTCGAAGACAACGGCCGCTTCCTGATGGTGGAAGAATCCAAGGCCGGACGCGCAGTACTCAACCAGCCCGCCGGCCACCTGGACCCCAACGAAACCCTCATCGAAGCCGCCGTACGCGAAACCCTCGAAGAAACCGGCTGGGACGTCGAACCCACCAGCGTCACCGGCATCTACCTCTACACCGCCCCGAGCAACGGCGTGACCTACCAGCGAGTCTGTTTCGCCGCCAAGGCCTTGAAACACCACCCCGAGTACCAACTGGACGACGGCATCCTCGGCGCCAAATGGCTCACCCGCGACGAACTGCTCGAACAGCGCGAACACTGGCGCAGCGAGCTGATCATCCGTTGCATCGACGATTATCTGGCCGGCCATCGCCATAGCCTGGAGCTTATCCGTCCTTCTCTTTAGCCTTGCGCGCCCGGGCCTGATAGAATCGCGTCCTTTTTCAAGACACTCATTGAATTCCTATGCGTGATCCAGCCTCTTCGAACACTCCCAAGCAACGCGTCATTGTCGGCATGTCCGGCGGCGTGGACTCTTCCGTTTCCGCCCTACTGCTGATCGAGCAGGGTTATGAGGTGGAAGGCCTGTTCATGAAGAACTGGGAAGAAGACGACGGCACCGAATACTGCACCGCCATGGACGACCTGGCGGACGCCCAGGCCGTGTGCGACAAGATCGGCATCAAGCTGCACACCGCCAACTTCGCCGCCGAGTACTGGGACAACGTGTTCGAGCACTTCCTGGCCGAATACAAGGCCGGCCGCACGCCGAACCCGGACATCCTCTGCAACCGCGAAATCAAGTTCAAGGCGTTCCTCGACTACGCCATGATGCTCGGCGCCGACCTGATCGCCACCGGCCACTACGTGCGCCGCCGCGACATAGACGGCCGCACCGAACTGCTCAAGGGCCTGGACCCGAACAAGGACCAGAGCTACTTCCTGCACGCCGTCGGCGGCGAGCAGATCGCCAAGACCCTGTTCCCGGTAGGCGAACTGGAAAAGCCCGAAGTGCGTGCGATCGCCGAAAAACACCAGCTCGCCACCGCCAAGAAAAAAGACTCCACCGGGATCTGCTTTATCGGTGAGCGGCGCTTCAGCGACTTCCTCAAGCAATACCTGCCGGCCCAGCCGGGCGAGATCAAGACCACCGAAGGCGAAGTCATCGGCCGCCACCATGGCCTGATGTACCACACCATCGGCCAGCGCCAGGGCCTGGGCATCGGCGGCCTGAAAGACGCCGGGGAAGAGCCGTGGTACGTGCTGGTCAAGGACCTGGAGCACAACGAGCTGATCGTCGGCCAGGGCAACGACCACCCATGGTTGTTTTCCCGCGCCCTGCTCGCCTCCGACATTTATTGGGTCAACCCGATCGACCTCAGCGAACCTCGTCGCCTGACGGCCAAGGTTCGCTACCGCCAGAGCGACCAGCCCTGCACCCTGGAAAAAACCGCCACGGGCTACCGCGCCACCTTCGATGACCCGCAGCGGGCAGTCACGCCCGGCCAGTCCGTGGTGTTCTATGACGGCGAAATCTGCCTGGGCGGCGGCGTGATCGAAGTCGCAGAACCCTGGAGCAGCAAGGCATGAGCCCCATCCAGGAACAACTGACGGCATTGGGCGGTGTGTTTCTCGCCGCTGTGCTGGTGGACAGGATCGCCAAGACCGGCCAGGCCACCGAAGCGGGCGTGGCCTGCATGCTCGGCAGCCTGCTGGTTCGCGACCCCAAGGACACCCTGGAAGTCTACGGCGGCGACGACTTGAACCTGCGCGAAGGCTATCGTGCGCTGATCGGCGCCCTGGAGCGCGATCCCAGCGCCCTGCAACGCGAACCGCTGCGCTACGCCCTGTCGATGCTGGGCCTTGAGCGCCAGCTGGCCAAGCGCGACGACCTGCTGGAAACCATCGGCAAACGCTTGCCGCAGATCCAGTCCCAGGTCGAGCACTTCGGCCCGTCCCACGAAAACGTCGTCGCGGCCTGCGGCGCGCTGTACCAGGACACCCTGAGCACCTTGCGCCAGCGCATCCAGGTGCATGGCGACATGCGCAACCTGCAGCAACCGAGCAACGCCTCGAAGATCCGCGCCCTGTTGCTGGCCGGAATTCGCTCGGCACGGTTGTGGCGGCAGTTGGGCGGCCATCGCTGGCAACTGGTGATCAGCCGGCGCAAATTGCTGAAAGAGCTTTACCCGTTGATGCGCAACGAATAAGTCGCCTCGACCGTTTTTTTTGGTGGACTTGAAGGCTGCCTTGCAGCTCAGCGGGAGCAAGCTCCCTCGCCACAGGTATTAAAAGTTTTATCTCGTTACGCGTAACACGCCGGTCAGTTGGCGACGGACCGGCGATTGTTTTCATGTATGATACGCGCCCCATTTCGTTGCCCGACTGTCCGAGAACACCCTATGCAGCTCTCTTCGCTCACTGCGGTTTCCCCTGTTGACGGCCGCTACGCCGGCAAAACCCAGGCCCTGCGCCCGATTTTCAGCGAGTACGGCCTGATCCGTGCCCGCGTCCTGGTTGAAGTGCGCTGGCTCCAGCGCCTGGCCGCCCACCCTGCCATCCCTGAAGTCCCGGCGTTCTCCGCCGAAGCCAACGCGGTGCTCAACACCCTGGCGGACAACTTCGCGCTGGAGCACGCCGAGCGCGTCAAAGAGATCGAGCGCACCACCAACCACGACGTCAAGGCCATCGAGTACCTGCTCAAGGAGCAGGCGGCCAAGCTGCCGGAACTGGCCAATGTCAGCGAGTTCATCCACTTCGCCTGCACCAGCGAGGACATCAACAACCTGTCCCACGCCCTGATGCTGCGCGAAGGCCGCGATGAGGTGATGCTGCCACTGATGCGCCAGACCGCCCAGGCCATCCGCGAGCTGGCGATTCGCTTCGCCGACGTGCCGATGCTGTCGCGCACCCACGGTCAACCGGCTTCGCCGACCACCCTGGGCAAGGAGCTGGCGAACGTGGTCTACCGCCTGGAGCGCCAGATCGCCCAAGTGGCCGCCGTGCCGCTGCTGGGCAAGATCAACGGCGCCGTGGGCAACTACAACGCCCACCTGTCGGCCTACCCGGACATCGACTGGGAAGCCAACGCCCGCGCCTTCATCGAAGACGAGCTGGGCCTGAGCTTCAACCCCTACACCACCCAGATCGAACCGCATGACTACATCGCCGAGCTGTTCGATGCGATCGCGCGCTTCAACACCATCCTGATCGACTTCGACCGTGACATCTGGGGCTACATTTCCCTGGGTTACTTCAAGCAGCGCACCATCGCCGGCGAAATCGGTTCCTCGACCATGCCGCACAAGGTCAACCCGATCGACTTCGAAAACTCCGAAGGCAACCTGGGCATCGCCAACGCGCTGTTCCAGCACCTGGCGAGCAAACTGCCGATCTCCCGCTGGCAGCGCGACCTGACCGACTCCACCGTGCTGCGTAACCTGGGCGTGGGTTTTGCCCACAGCGTCATTGCCTACGAAGCCAGCCTCAAGGGCATCAGCAAGCTGGAACTGAACGAGCAGAAGATCGCCGCCGACCTGGACGCCTGCTGGGAAGTCCTGGCCGAGCCGATCCAGACCGTGATGCGTCGCTACAACATCGAAAACCCGTATGAAAAGCTGAAAGAACTGACCCGTGGCAAGGGCATCAGCCCTGAAGCGTTGCAGACTTTCATCGATGGCCTGGACATGCCTGCCGCGGCCCGCGCCGAGCTGAAAAAGCTCACGCCAGCCAATTACATCGGCAACGCAGCGGCACAAGCCAAGCGCATCTGATCTACGGCTTACCCTTGAGACGCCCGGCCGCGCCGGGCGTTTTTATTCGCGTCTGAAAAGTATATTTTTTCAATAGGTTACACATGAATCCTGATATTCCTCTGCAACTCCTGGGCGGCATCACGGCACGGGAGTTCCTGCGCGACTACTGGCAGAAAAAACCCCTGCTGATCCGTCAGGCGATTCCTGACTTCCAAAGCCCGATCGATGCCGACGAACTGGCCGGCCTGGCCCTGGAAGAAGAAGTCGAATCGCGCCTGGTGATCGAGCACGGCGAGCGCCCCTGGGAATTGCGTCGCGGCCCGTTCGCCGAAGACGAATTCAGCAAGCTGCCAGAGCGCGAGTGGACCCTGCTGGTGCAGGCGGTCGATCAGTTCGTACCGGAAGTCAGCGAGCTGCTGGAGAACTTCCGCTTCCTGCCGAGCTGGCGCATCGACGATGTGATGATCAGCTTCGCTGCTCCGGGTGGCAGCGTGGGTCCGCATTTCGATAACTACGACGTGTTCCTGCTGCAGGGCCATGGCCAGCGCAACTGGAAAATCGGCCAGATGTGCGACTCCGAAAGCCCATTGCTGCAGCACGCCGACCTGCGCATCCTCGCCGAATTCGAAGCCACCGACGAGTGGACCCTGGAACCGGGCGACATGCTCTACCTGCCGCCGCGCCTGGCCCACTGTGGCGTGGCCGTGGATGACTGCATGACCTACTCGGTGGGTTTCCGTGCACCAAGCGCCGCTGAAGTGCTGACCCACTTCACCGACTTCCTCAGCCAGTTCCTACCGGACGAAGAACGCTACACCGACGCCGACGCGCGCCCTGTAGCCGACCCGCACCAGATCCAGCAGGACGCCCTCGACCGCCTCAAGGGCCTGCTGGCCGAGCACATGAGCGACGAGCGCCTGCTGCTGACCTGGTTCGGCCAGTTCATGACCGAGCCGCGCTACCCGGAACTGGTGGTAGGCCCGGAACTGGAAGAAGACGACCTGCTGGCCAGCCTGGAACAAGGCGCCGTGATCATTCGCAACCCGAGCGCGCGCCTGGCCTGGTCGGAAGTCGATGACGACCTGCTGCTGTTCGCCAGCGGCCAGAGCCGTTACCTGCCGGGCAAGCTGCGCGAGTTGCTGAAAATGATCTGCGCCGCCGACGCCCTGCACATCGAGAACCTCGGTCCGTGGCTGGCCGACGAAGACGGTCGCGGCCTGGTCTGCGAGCTGGTCAAGCAAGGCAGCCTGGGGTTCGCCGATGAATAAAATTCACGTTCGTGTCGCAGACTGGCAAAAGGATAACGCCGAGATCCGGCGCATTCGTGAGACCGTGTTCATTGCCGAGCAGTCCGTTCCACCTGAGTTGGAATGGGATGCCGACGACCAGAGCGCGGTGCATTTTCTGGCGTTTGAAGGTGACTTTCCCATCGGCACCGCCCGCCTGTTGACCGACGGCCATATCGGCCGTGTCTCGGTCCTCAAGGACTGGCGCGGCCTGAAGGTGGGCGATGCGCTGATGCATGCCGTGATCGCCGAAGCCGAGAAACGTGGGCTCCAGCAACAGATGCTCAGCGCCCAGGTGCACGCCACGCCGTTCTATGAGCGGCTGGGGTTTGCGGTGGTCAGCGAGGAGTTCCTGGAAGCCGGGATTCCTCATGTGGACATGGTCCGTCATTCGGCCTGAACACCGCTGGAAGCAGCAACACAATACCCTGTGGCGAGGGGATTTATCCCCGCTGGGCTGCGTAGCAGCCCCCTTGATCAACCTGACACCGCAAGACATCAGCACCGTGTGGGGCCGCTTCGCGCCCCAGCGGGGATAAATCCCCTCGCCACAAAAAAGCATCATGCAACAACATCCTGCAACACCACAAAACGCCCCGCCATCCACCGATGCCGGGGCGTTTTGCCGTCTAACATTCAACTTGCGCCACCCGGGGCCGACAAACTGGCAATATCAGGCCTTTGTCTCACGGAGAAATGGACATGCTTCTACGCACCCTGCTGACCCTCTTGCTGCTTGGTAGCAGCCTGTCAGCCATGGCCGATACGCAAGTCGTGCCACTGAACTACCGCACCAGCGCCGACCTGCTGCCGGTGGCGCAGAACTTCATCGGCAAGGACGGCCAGGTCAGCGCCTACGGCAACCAACTGATCGTCAACGCCGAGCCGGGCAAGATCGAAGAACTTCGGCAATTCCTGGCCCAATTGGACACCGCGCCCAAGCGCCTGCTGATTACGGTCGATACCAACGAAAACAACCTGCAGGGCGACCAGGGTTACTCGATCAACGGTGCCGCGCCCAGCCAAACCCGCATCATCAACCGCAGCACCGCCAGCCGTGACGGCGGCGTGCAGCAGGTGCAAGCCAGCGAAGGCCAGCCGGCGCTGATCCAGGTCGGCCAGAGCGTGCCCTTCACCAGCAGCCAGACCGACAACTACGGCCGCCTGCAAAGCCAGACCGAATACCGCAACGTCACCCAGGGTTTTTATGTCACGGCGAGCGTCACCGGTGAGACCGTTCACCTCAGTATCAGTACCAACCGTGACCGCATGAGCCAGGAACGTCCCGATGTAGTGAACGTTCAGAGTACCGACACAACCGTCAGCGGCCGCCTGGGCGAATGGATCACCCTGGCCGGCGTCAATCGCCAGACTCAAGCCGACAAGCAGGGCCTGACCCGCAGCTACTCTACCCAGGGCCGCGACGACATGATTTTGCGGGTCAAGGTCGATACCCTGAACTGAAGCACCAAAAACTGACTGATGAGTCGTATTAGACCAAAGATGTAGTGCCACAAAAAAAGCACTACAAAACGTTTGACGAGCCAAAAAACCAAAGGCATGATGGCCTCGCTCCCGCTAATCAGGGGCCCTGGCAAGGGCCTTCGGGTCGACGCTTGCAACTACCCTGCGAGCCGATTCGTGTCTGTACCGCCCACAAGGTGTGTTTGACGAGGTTGCGACTGGAACGAAGTTGTCCCGAGGGACGGAAGCGTAACTAGGTAACCCGGCATCACTCTGAGTTCGTATGGAGGCCCACGACGCCCGAATGCGCCCGCAGTTCGCCCCTACCTGCTCACTTTCCCCTCGAGCCCATCGTTCATCCCGTCGCCTCCCCGCCTGAACCGACTTGTACGCCAATCCCTGGTCGGCAGGAGCAAGGAATTTTCCACCAAGACCTATGCGACGAGGTTTATCTCCATGGCACTGACACGCGAACAGCAAATTGCAGCCCTTGAAAAAGACTGGGCTGAAAACCCGCGCTGGAAAGGCGTGAAGCGCAATTATTCCGCTGCTGACGTCGTCCGTCTGCGTGGCTCGGTTCAACCTGAGCACACCTTTGCGAAACTGGGCGCCGAGAAGCTTTGGAACCTGGTGACCCAGGGCGCCAAGCCAGCCTTCCGTCCCGAGAAAGATTTCGTCAACTGCATGGGTGCCCTGACCGGCGGCCAGGCTGTGCAGCAAGTCAAGGCCGGCATCCAGGCGATCTACCTGTCGGGCTGGCAAGTGGCCGCGGACAACAACTCCGCCGAGTCGATGTACCCCGACCAGTCGCTGTACCCGGTGGATTCGGTTCCAACCGTGGTCAAGCGCATCAACAACTCGTTCCGTCGCGCCGACCAGATCCAGTGGAAAGCCGGCAAGAACCCGGGCGACGAAGGCTACATCGACTACTTCGCGCCGATCGTGGCTGACGCTGAAGCCGGTTTCGGTGGTGTCCTGAACGCCTACGAGCTGATGAAGAGCATGATCGAGGCAGGCGCCGCCGGCGTTCACTTCGAAGACCAATTGGCTTCGGTGAAGAAATGCGGCCACATGGGCGGCAAGGTACTGGTTCCAACCCAGGAAGCCGTGCAGAAGCTGACCGCTGCCCGCCTGGCTGCCGACGTTGCCGGTGTACCGACCATCATCCTGGCCCGTACCGACGCCAACGCCGCCGACCTGCTGACCTCCGACTGCGACCCGTACGACCAACCGTTCGTGACCGGTACCCGCACCCAGGAAGGTTTCTACAAGGTGCGCGCCGGTCTCGACCAGGCTATCTCCCGTGGCCTGGCCTACGCGCCGTACGCCGACCTGATCTGGTGCGAAACCGCCAAGCCAGACCTGGACGAGGCACGTCGCTTCGCCGAAGCGATCAAGAAGGAATACCCGGACCAACTGCTGTCGTACAACTGCTCACCTTCCTTCAACTGGAAGAAAAACCTGGACGACGCGACCATCGCCAAGTTCCAGCGCGAACTGTCCGCCATGGGCTACAAGCACCAGTTCATCACCCTGGCCGGCATTCACAACATGTGGCACAGCATGTTCAACCTGGCGCACGACTACGCCCGCAACGACATGACCGCCTACGTGAAGCTGCAAGAGCAAGAGTTCGCTGACGCCGCCAAGGGCTACACCTTCGTGGCTCACCAGCAGGAAGTGGGCACCGGCTACTTCGACGACATGACCACCGTGATCCAGGGCGGCACTTCGTCGGTGACCGCACTGACCGGCTCCACCGAAGAAGAACAGTTCCACTGATACACGCCGTAAACGGCCCTTGCGGACCGAGTAAAAGCTAACCGCAAAGCCGATGATCTGACGCCCCGACTGGTTCGGGGCTTTTTTTGCCGGTTTTTCCCGCTCCGCTTTTCACACCTTGAAGTGACTGACCATCTGCTGCAACTGGTTACCCAGGCGCGCCAACTCGATGCTGGAGGCTGCGGTTTCTTCGCTGGCGGAGGCGGTCTGTTCGGATACATCGCGCACGCTCAGGATACTGCGGCTGATTTCCTCGGCCACCGAGCTTTGTTGCACCGCGGCGGCGGCAATCTGTTGGTTCATGGCCTGGATGCCAGAAACCGCCTGGGTGATGTTGCTCAGGGAGGTGCCGGCTTTGCCTGCCAATTCCACGCTGCTATCGGTCAGTTCGCGGCTGTTTCGCATGATGCTCGATACCTGGCGCGTGCCGTTCTGCAAGCCCGCCACCAGGCTTTCAATCTCTTCGGTGGAATGCTGGGTACGCTGGGCCAATCCACGTACTTCATCGGCGACCACGGCAAAACCGCGCCCGGCGTCACCTGCGCGAGCGGCCTCGATGGCGGCGTTAAGGGCCAGCAAGTTGGTCTGTTCAGCCACCGCCCGGATCACGTCCATGATCTTGCCGATGCGCCCGCTTTCCTGTTCCAGCTCGTTCATGGCTTCGACGGAGCGCCCGACTTCGCCGGCCAAGCGCTCAATCTGAACGATGGCCTGCGCGACCACCTGGTCGCCAATACGGGCGTGGGCATCGGCCTCTGATGCAGCTGCGCGAGCTTGTTCGGCATTACGCGCGACTTCATGCACGGTGACCGACATTTCGTGCATGGCGGTAGCCACCTGATCGGTCTCGGTCTTCTGACTGTTGACCCCGGCACTGGTCTGCTCGGTGACAGCCGATAGCTCTTCGGCGGCACTGGCGATTTGGGTGACGCCATCGCGGATGCCACCGATCAGGTCGCGCAAGGTGGTGCCCATGCGCTCAATACCCTGCTGCAAGACACCCAGCTCATCACGACGGGTCACGGTCATGTGTTGCGTAAGATCGCCCGCTGCAATGCGATCGACCACAGCCAATGTGTCCTGCAACGGTCGCGTAATCTGGCGGGTGATGATCAGGGCGGCAAGAATCCCCAACAACATCGCCAAGGCAGTGCAGCTCAGTTGCAGGATGCGAGCCTGGGCGCTGTCTTCGTCGCGGGAGACCAGTTGGCTGGCATACATTTCGTCAGACAGACGAGTGATGGTTTCACCCAAATCGACAGTGTCCTGCACGGCCTTGCCAATGGCCTGATTGCTGGCAGTGAAGTCCAGCACCGAACGGCGGTAAGCGATCAGCGCGGCTTCCAGCTGCTTGATGGTGTCGGCATAGGTCGGACCGAAAGCGCTGTTGAGGGTTTCGATGCCCTTGAGCGCATTTTCGAGCTGGCGGGTGGCGGCGAGCTCGGTGGCGCTGTTGGGGTTGCCGGTATAGCCACGCACTTCATAACGCACCAGTGCCACGTCCTCTTTTGCCTTGAGGATGATCCTGTACAGCTCGAAACGGCGCTCATCCGAGGCAGGCATTGCTTCAACGTCATTGATGACCTTGGCAATCAGCGCGGCACCCTTGACCGCATTGACGCCCATCTCCTTGCGCATGGCGGCGTCATTGCGATAAGCCTCGCGCATCGTATTCAGTGCCACTTGATACTGCGTGCTGGCCTGCTCGATCAGCGCAAGTTTTTTCAGGTTTTCAGGTTTTCTCAACTCGTTTGCGAGGCTTTTCTGCTTGGCGACAAACTGCTCCAGCGACGCCTGGATCAACGCACCCTTTTGTTCATCTCCCCGGTCCAACTGATATTGCAAGCGAGCCCTGCGCAGGTGATCAAGACGATCGCCGAGTTCAGCAATGCTGGCCATTCGATCAGTACGCTGGATCATTTTGCCCAAGCTGACCCAGCCGGTCGCGGCGAGGATAGCGGTCAGAAGCAGCACAACGGCAAAGCCCAAAGCCAGCTTGAGCATAACGCTCATATTCGCGATCCAAGAGTTCATGGCATTCCTTATGGTCATCCGCCGCGAACGATGAAACCTGGCGCGGCTATCTAAGAAGGGGCGTCAGCCTAATCAAGCATTGATATAGATGATTAGATGAATGAGGCACAAAGATAGCCATTTGACATCATTCCTTCAAGGGAAGTCGCGATGTATCGATTAAGCGGGGGGGGCTGACGAGCAAAAATCGGCACGAGGCTGGTTTTTTCACCCGTTTTCTTTGAAGCAACCTACGCTGTAAGAGCAAGCCTGCATCTGTGGGAGTCAGGCTCGCCCGCGATGAACGATTACGCTGTCTGCCTCGGGACCGCGTTGCCGGCATCGCGAGCAAGCCTGGCTCCCACAGGAGCAGTCCCCCACGCAGATCC
This sequence comes from Pseudomonas sp. CFII68, assembly GCF_000416195.1. Taxonomy (NCBI): domain Bacteria; kingdom Pseudomonadati; phylum Pseudomonadota; class Gammaproteobacteria; order Pseudomonadales; family Pseudomonadaceae; genus Pseudomonas; species Pseudomonas sp. CFII68. The sequence continues at coordinate 166,874 of NZ_ATLN01000095.1, read as the reverse complement.
AACCCTCAGCAACCCCCTCCCCCACAAAACGTCGGCGCACGGCTAGAAAAATTGATCGAACGCAGTATTGGGCAGTCCGAAAAGGAGTAAAACGTGCGGCGCTGACAATTGCAGTAGCGGCGATGTAAGACAGTCTCTCAGGCACAATACTAAGTGCACCGCAGAAAGGCCGCTACAGATAATAATAATTATCATTTGGAAGTCGTTATCATTGTTACATTCCGCACGAAATATTATTGATGAATAGCCGGCCAACGCCCACCAGGTCTGGGCCGCAGGGTCCTGGAGGTGCGCTATGTCCTTATTCCAATAAATAATTTCGCTATAGGAATTTTACTTGCCCGGTGTTTAGCCATAAAATCACCGCGATTGATTGCTGCGACATATCGTCACTGCGTTATTTCATTCAAGCTCAGAGACCTTTGCTCTCTGTTAAGGATTTCCAGCATGTCCGAAGCGACAGGACTCATGGCCCACAATTGGGGCTTTGCCATTTTCCTTCTGGGCGTTGTTGGCCTGTGTGCTTTCATGCTCGGTGTGTCGAGCCTGCTTGGGTCAAAAGCCTGGGGCCGCAGCAAAAATGAACCGTTCGAGTCCGGCATGCTACCTACCGGTGGCGCCCGCTTGCGGCTCTCAGCCAAATTCTATCTGGTCGCGATGCTCTTCGTGATCTTCGATATCGAAGCCCTCTTTCTCTTTGCATGGTCTGTGTCCGTCCGCGAAAGCGGCTGGACCGGATTCGTCGAAGCTCTCGTTTTCATAGCAATTCTGTTGGCAGGTCTTGTCTACCTTTACCGAGTGGGGGCGCTTGATTGGGCTCCGGAAGCTCGGCGCAAGCGGCAAGCGAAGCTGAAACAATGAGGCTTTGGCAATGCAATACAATCTCACCAGGATCGACCCCGATGCTCCTAACGAGCAGTATCCGATTGGCGAACGGGAAACCGTCGCCGATCCGTTAGAAGATCAAGTCCACAAAAACATCTTCATGGGCAAGCTCGAAGACGTGCTGAACAGCACGGTCAACTGGGGTCGCAAGAACTCCCTGTGGCCGTACAACTTCGGCCTTTCGTGCTGCTACGTGGAAATGACCACCGCCTTCACGGCGCCCCACGACATCGCGCGCTTTGGCGCCGAGGTGATCCGGGCATCGCCACGCCAGGCGGATTTCATGGTTATCGCCGGTACCTGCTTCATCAAGATGGCGCCGATCATCCAGCGTCTCTACGAGCAAATGCTCGAGCCCAAGTGGGTTATCTCCATGGGTTCGTGCGCCAACTCCGGTGGCATGTACGACATCTACTCCGTCGTTCAAGGGGTGGACAAGTTCCTGCCCGTGGACGTCTACGTGCCCGGCTGCCCGCCTCGCCCTGAAGCTTTCCTGCAAGGCCTGATGCTGTTGCAGGAGTCGATTGGCCAGGAGCGTCGCCCACTGTCCTGGGTCGTTGGCGATCAAGGCGTCTATCGCGCCGACATGCCATCGCAAAAGGAACAGCGCCGCGAACAGCGTATCGCAGTCACCAACCTGCGCAGCCCCGACGAAGTCTGATCCAGCTCTGTTCCTCTAAAAGAAACGAGAACCTGGCTTCATTCTTTACGTTGACCGAAAGCGATAAATAACCATGACTACAGGCAGTGCTCTGTACATCCCGCCTTACAAGGCAGACGACCAGGATGTGGTCGTCGAACTGAACAACCGTTTTGGCCCCGAGGCGTTCACCGCCCAGCCGACCCGCACCGGCATGCCGGTGCTTTGGGTTGCCCGCGCCAAACTCGTCGAAGTCCTGACGTTCCTGCGCAACCTGCCCAAGCCGTACGTCATGCTCTATGACCTGCACGGCGTGGACGAGCGCCTGCGCACCAAGCGTCAAGGGCTGCCCGACGGCGTCGACTTCACCGTGTTCTATCACCTGATGTCGATCGAGCGTAATAGTGACGTAATGATCAAGGTCGCCTTGTCCGAGAGCGACCTTAGCGTGCCGACCGTGACCGGCATCTGGCCGAACGCCAACTGGTACGAGCGTGAAGTGTGGGACATGTACGGGATCGACTTCCCCGGCCACCCGCACCTGACCCGCATCATGATGCCGCCGACCTGGGAAGGTCACCCGCTGCGCAAGGACTTCCCGGCCCGCGCCACCGAGTTCGACCCGTTCAGCCTGTCCCTGGCCAAGCAACAGCTCGAGGAAGAAGCCGCGCGCTTCAAGCCTGAAGACTGGGGCATGAAGCGTTCGGGCGCCAACGAGGACTACATGTTCCTCAACCTGGGTCCGAACCACCCTTCGGCCCACGGTGCGTTCCGCATCATCCTGCAGCTGGACGGCGAAGAGATCGTCGACTGCGTGCCTGACATCGGCTACCACCACCGTGGCGCCGAAAAAATGGCCGAGCGCCAGTCCTGGCACAGCTTCATCCCGTACACCGACCGCATCGATTACCTCGGCGGCGTGATGAACAACCTGCCGTACGTGCTTTCGGTCGAGAAACTGGCCGGGATCAAGGTTCCGGAGAAGGTCGACGTCATCCGCATCATGATGGCCGAGTTCTTCCGTATCACCAGCCACCTGCTGTTCCTGGGGACCTATATCCAGGACGTGGGCGCCATGACACCGGTGTTCTTCACCTTCACCGACCGCCAGAAGGCCTACACGGTGATCGAAGCCATCACCGGTTTCCGCCTGCACCCGGCCTGGTACCGCATCGGTGGCGTTGCCCACGACCTGCCACGCGGCTGGGAAAAGCTGGTCAAGGATTTCGTCGAGTGGATGCCCAAGCGCCTGGACGAATACACCAAGGCCGCCCTGCAGAACAGCATCCTCAAGGGTCGTACCATCGGGGTCGCCGCCTACAACACCAAAGAGGCCCTGGAATGGGGCGTCACCGGTGCCGGCCTGCGTTCCACCGGTTGCGACTTCGACCTGCGCAAGGCACGCCCCTACTCCGGCTACGAGAACTTCGAATTCGAAGTACCGCTGGCGGCCAATGGCGATGCCTACGACCGCTGCATGGTTCGCGTCGAGGAAATGCGCCAGAGCATCAAGATCATCGACCAATGCATGCGCAACATGCCGGAAGGCCCGTACAAGGCGGATCACCCGCTGACCACGCCGCCGCCCAAAGAGCGCACGCTGCAACACATCGAGACCCTGATCACGCACTTCCTGCAGGTTTCGTGGGGCCCGGTCATGCCGGCCAACGAATCCTTCCAGATGATCGAAGCGACCAAGGGCATCAACAGTTATTACCTGACGAGCGATGGCGGCACCATGAGCTACCGCACCCGGATTCGCACCCCAAGCTTCCCACACCTGCAACAGATCCCTTCGGTGATCAAAGGCAGCATGGTCGCGGACATGATTGCGTACCTGGGTAGTATCGATTTCGTTATGGCCGACGTGGACCGCTAAGCATGAACAGCACGCTTATCCAGACTGACCGTTTCGCCCTGAGCGAAACCGAGCGCTCGGCCATCGAGCACGAGCTGCATCACTACGAAGACCCGCGCGCGGCGTCGATCGAAGCCCTGAAGATCGTCCAGAAGGAACGTGGCTGGGTGCCCGACGGCGCGCTCTACGCCATCGGCGAGATCCTCGGCATCCCGGCCAGCGACGTCGAAGGCGTGGCCACCTTCTACAGCCAGATTTTCCGCCAGCCCGTAGGCCGTCACATCATTCGTGTCTGCGACAGCATGGTCTGCTACATCGGTGGCCACGAATCGGTGGTCAGCGAGATCCAGGGCAAGCTGGGCATCGGCCTGGGCCAGACCACCGCCGACGGTCGCTTCACCCTGCTGCCGGTGTGCTGCCTGGGTAACTGCGACAAGGCACCGGCGCTGATGATCGACGACGACACCTTCGGTGACGTCCAGCCAGACGGCGTCGCCAAACTGCTGGAGGGCTACGTATGACCCTGACTTCCTTCGGGCCTGCCAACCGCATCCAGCGTTCGGCCGAAACCCATCCCCTGACCTGGCGTCTGCGTGACGACGGCGAAGCGGTATGGCTGGACGAATACCAGGCCAAGAACGGCTACGCCGCCGCGCGCAAGGCGTTCAGCGACATGGCCCAGGACGACATCGTCCAGACCGTGAAAGACGCCGGCCTCAAGGGCCGTGGCGGCGCGGGCTTTCCCACGGGTGTGAAGTGGGGCCTGATGCCCAAGGACGAGTCCATCAACATCCGCTACCTGCTGTGCAACGCGGATGAAATGGAGCCCAACACCTGGAAAGACCGCATGCTGATGGAGCAACTGCCCCATCTGCTGATCGAAGGCATGCTGATCAGCGCCCGCGCGCTGAAAACCTACCGTGGCTATATCTTCCTGCGCGGCGAGTACACCACCGCCGCCAAGCACCTGAACCGTGCCGTGGAAGAAGCCAAGGCCGCAGGCCTCTTGGGCAAGAACATCCTGGGCAGCGGTTTTGATTTCGAGCTGTTCGTCCACACCGGTGCCGGGCGCTACATCTGCGGTGAAGAAACCGCACTGATCAACTCCCTGGAAGGCCGTCGCGCCAACCCACGTTCCAAGCCGCCCTTCCCTGCCGCCGTAGGCGTGTGGGGCAAGCCGACCTGTGTGAACAACGTCGAGACCCTGTGCAACGTGCCGGCGATCATCGCCGACGGCGTGGACTGGTACAAATCCCTGGCCCGTGACGGCAGCGAAGACATGGGCACCAAGCTCATGGGCTTCTCCGGCAAGGTCAAGAACCCTGGCCTGTGGGAACTGCCGTTCGGCGTCACCGGCCGCGAGCTGTTCGAAGACTACGCCGGCGGCATGCGCGACGGCTACACGCTCAAGTGCTGGCAGCCTGGCGGCGCCGGTACCGGGTTCCTGTTGCCGGAACACCTGGACGCCCAAATGTACGCCGGCGGCATCGCCAAGGTCGGCACCCGCATGGGTACCGGCCTGGCAATGGCGGTGGACGACAGCGTCAACATGGTGTCGCTGCTGCGCAACATGGAAGAGTTCTTCTCCCGCGAGTCGTGCGGTTTCTGCACCCCTTGCCGCGATGGCCTGCCGTGGAGCGTCAAGCTGCTGCGAGCCCTTGAGAACGGCGAAGGCCAGGCCGGCGACATCGAGACCCTGCTGGGTCTGGTGGGTTTCCTCGGCCCAGGCAAGACCTTCTGTGCTCACGCACCGGGTGCCGTGGAGCCGTTGGGCAGCGCGATCAAATACTTCCGTCCAGAGTTCGAAGCCGGCATCGCGCCCACCAGCGCCGTCGTCCCGCCTCTGGCAAAGCCGATCGTAGTCGGCGCGTAAACGCTTAAAAAGACGAAGGGTCCGTGCCCTTCGTCTTCTCGTGTGATGACGCCGTAAACGGCTGTGTTGATTCACGCGAATAACAAGATTCCATTAGCCACGCCCGCTGACACCGGGCCAACGAAGAACTTTGAACCATGGCCACTATCCACGTAGACGGCAAAGAGCTCGAAGTCGATGGCGCAGACAACCTGTTACAGGCATGTCTGTCGCTGGGCCTCGACATTCCTTATTTCTGCTGGCACCCCGCCCTTGGCAGCGTTGGCGCTTGTCGCCAGTGCGCGGTCAAGCAGTACACCGACGAAAACGACAAGCGTGGTCGGATCGTCATGTCCTGCATGACCCCTGCCACCGACGGCAGCTGGATCTCCATCGACGACGAAGAAGCGAAAGTGTTTCGCGCCAGCGTCGTCGAATGGCTGATGACCAACCACCCTCACGACTGCCCGGTCTGTGAGGAAGGCGGCCACTGCCACCTGCAAGACATGACCGTGATGACCGGCCACAACGAGCGCCGTTATCGCTTCACCAAGCGCACCCACCAGAACCAGCAACTGGGCCCGTTCATTTCCCACGAGATGAACCGCTGCATCGCCTGCTATCGCTGCGTGCGTTTCTACAAGGACTACGCCGGCGGCACCGACCTGGGTGTGTTCGGCGCCCACGACAACGTGTACTTCGGTCGCGTTGAAGACGGCACCCTGGAAAGCGAGTTCTCCGGCAACCTCACCGAGGTCTGCCCGACCGGTGTGTTCACCGACAAGACTCACTCCGAGCGCTACAACCGCAAGTGGGACATGCAGTTCTCGCCGAGCATCTGCCATGGCTGCTCCAGCGGTTGCAACATCTCCCCGGGCGAGCGCTACGGTGAACTGCGTCGCATCGAAAACCGCTTCAACGGTTCGGTGAACCAGTACTTCCTGTGTGACCGTGGCCGCTTCGGCTATGGCTACGTCAACCGCAAGGATCGTCCACGCCAGCCGCTGCTGGCAAACGGCGCCAAGCTGAGCCTGGACCAAGCGCTGGACAAGGCCGCCGAGCTGCTGCGCGGTCGCAACATCGTCGGCATCGGTTCGCCACGGGCCAGCCTGGAAAGCAACTACGCGCTGCGTGAACTGGTCGGCGCCGAGCACTTCTACAGTGGCATCGAAGCCGGTGAGCTGGAACGCATCCGCCTGGTGCTGCAAGTGCTCAAGGACAGCCCGCTGCCCGTGCCGAACATGCGCGACATCGAAGACCACGACGCGGTGTTCGTCCTTGGCGAAGACCTGACCCAGACCGCCGCCCGCATGGCCCTGGCCCTGCGCCAGTCGGTCAAGGGCAAGGCCGAGGACATGGCCGACGCCATGCGCGTCCAGCCATGGCTCGACGCTGCCGTGAAGAACATCGGCCAGCACGCGCTGAACCCACTGTTCATCGCCAGCCTCGCTGAAACCAAGCTCGACGACGTGGCCGAAGAATGCGTCCACGCAGCTCCCGACGACCTGGCCCGCATCGGTTTCGCCGTGGCCCACGCCCTGGACGCCAGCGCCCCGGCCGTCGAAGGCCTGGACAGCGAAGCGGCCGCCCTGGCCCAACGCATCGCCGACGCCCTGCTGGCGGCCAAGCGCCCACTGATCATCGCCGGCACCTCCCTGGGTTCCAAGGCGTTGATCGAAGCCGCGGCCAACATCGCCAAGGCCTTGAAGCTGCGCGAGAAGAACGGCTCCATCAGCCTGATCGTCCCGGAAGCCAACAGCCTCGGCCTGGCCATGCTCGGTGGCGAATCGGTGGACGCCGCCCTGCAAGCGGTGATCGACGGCAGCGCCGACGCCATCGTGGTGCTGGAGAACGATCTGTTCACCCGCACTGACAAGGCCAAGGTCGATGCCGCGTTGAACGCAGCCAAGGTTGTGATCGTCGCCGACCATCAGAAAACCGCCACCACCGACCGCGCCCACCTGGTGCTGCCGGCGGCGAGCTTCGCCGAAGGCGACGGTACGCTGGTCAGCCAGGAAGGTCGCGCCCAGCGCTTCTTCCAGGTGTTCGACCCGACTTACCTGGACGCCAGCATCCTGGTCCATGAAGGCTGGCGCTGGCTGCACGCCCTGCGCGCCACCCTGCTGGACCAGCCGATCGACTGGACGCAACTGGACCACGTTACCGCCGCCGTCGCTTCGAGCAGCCAGCAACTGGCCGCCATCGTCGACGCCGCACCGTCCGCCTCGTTCCGCATCAAAGGCCTGAAGCTGGCGCGCGAACCGCTGCGCTACTCCGGTCGCACCGCCATGCGCGCCGACATCAGCGTTCACGAACCGCGCACCTCCCAGGACAACGACACCGCGTTCTCGTTCTCCATGGAAGGCTACTCGGGCTCGACCGAACCGCGTTCCCAGGTGCCATTCGCCTGGTCGCCGGGCTGGAACTCGCCGCAAGCCTGGAACAAGTTCCAGGACGAAGTCGGTGGTCACCTGCGTGCAGGCGACCCGGGCACCCGCCTGATCGAAAGCCAAGGCGATGGCCTGAGCTGGTTCGCCAGCGTGCCGCGCGCCTTCAATCCGGCACCGGGCACCTGGCAGGTCGTGCCGTTCCATCACCTGTTCGGCAGCGAAGAGAACTCTTCCAAGGCCGCTCCGGTGCAGGAACGCATCCCGGCCGCTTACGTGTCGCTGGCCAAGTCCGAAGCCGACCGCCTGGGCGTCAACGACGGTGCCCTGCTGAGCCTGAACGTGGCCGGCCAGACCTTGCGTCTGCCGCTGCGCATCAATGAAGAACTGGGCGCCGGCCTGGTGGCCCTGCCGGCCGGCCTGGCAGGCATCCCGCCAGCGATTTTCGGCAAAACCGTCGACGGTCTGCAGGAGGCAGCGCAATGAGCTGGTTCACCCCTGAAGTGATCGCTGTGATCCTGACGGTCCTCAAGGCCATCGTGATCCTGCTGGCCGTGGTGGTCGCAGGCGCACTGTTGAGCTTCGTCGAACGTCGCCTGCTGGGCTGGTGGCAGGACCGCTACGGTCCGAACCGCGTTGGCCCGTACGGGATGTTCCAGATCGCCGCCGACATGATCAAGATGTTCTTCAAGGAAGACTGGACGCCGCCGTTTGCCGACAAGGTGATCTTCACCCTGGCACCGGTCGTGGCCATGAGCGCCTTGCTGATCGCCTTCGCGATCATCCCGATCACCCCGACCTGGGGCGTGGCGGACCTGAACATCGGCCTGCTGTTCTTCTTCGCCATGGCTGGTCTGTCGGTGTATGCGGTGCTGTTCGCCGGCTGGTCGAGCAACAACAAGTTCGCCCTGCTGGGCAGCCTGCGGGCCTCGGCCCAGACCGTGTCCTACGAAGTGTTCATGGGCCTGGCGCTCATGGGCATCGTGATCCAGGCCGGCTCGTTCAACATGCGCGACATCGTCGAGTACCAGGCCCAGAACCTGTGGTTCATCATTCCGCAGTTCTTCGGTTTCTGTACCTTCTTCATCGCGGGCGTAGCCGTGACTCACCGTCACCCCTTCGACCAGCCGGAAGCGGAGCAGGAACTGGCCGACGGTTACCACATTGAATATGCCGGCATGAAATGGGGCATGTTCTTCGTCGGTGAATACATCGGCATCATCCTGATCTCGGCGCTGCTGGTAACGCTGTTCTTCGGTGGCTGGCACGGTCCGTTCGGCATCCTGCCGCAACTGTCCTTCGTCTGGTTCGCCCTGAAGACCGCGTTCTTCATCATGCTGTTCGTCCTGCTGCGCGCCTCGATCCCGCGCCCACGCTACGACCAGGTGATGGACTTCAGCTGGAAATTCTGCCTGCCGCTGACCCTGATCAACATGCTGGTGACCGCTGCGATCGTTTTGATGAACGCGCCTGCGGCCGCGGTTCAGTGAGGATTTGACCCATGTTCAAATATATTGGCGACATCGTTAAGGGTACTGGTACCCAACTGCGAAGCCTGGTCATGATCTTCGGCCATGGCTTTCGCAAGCGTGACACCCTGCAATACCCGGAAGAGCCGGTCTACCTGGCACCACGCTATCGTGGCCGCATCGTCCTGACCCGCGACCCCGACGGCGAAGAGCGCTGCGTGGCCTGCAACCTGTGCGCCGTGGCGTGCCCGGTGGGTTGCATCTCGCTGCAGAAAGCTGAAACCGAAGACGGTCGCTGGTACCCGGACTTCTTCCGCATCAACTTCTCGCGCTGCATTTTCTGCGGCCTCTGCGAGGAAGCCTGCCCGACCACCGCGATCCAGCTCACGCCGGATTTCGAAATGGCCGAGTTCAAACGTCAGGACCTGGTGTACGAGAAAGAAGATCTGCTGATTTCCGGTCCCGGTAAAAACCCTGATTACAACTTCTATCGTGTTGCAGGTATGGCCATTGCCGGTAAGCCAAAAGGCGCCGCGCAGAACGAAGCCGAACCGATCAACGTGAAGAGCTTGCTGCCTTAAGGAAGAAAGATGGAATTCGCTTTCTATTTCGCATCGGGTATCGCGGTGGTGTCCACGCTTCGTGTGGTCACCAACACCAACCCCGTGCACGCCCTGCTCTACCTGATCATTTCGCTGATCGCCGTGGCCATGACCTTCTTCGCCCTCGGTGCACCGTTCGCCGGTGCCCTGGAAGTGATCGCCTACGCCGGCGCCATCATGGTGCTGTTCGTGTTCGTGGTGATGATGCTCAACCTCGGTCCGGCCGCGGTCCAGCAGGAACGCTCCTGGCTCAAGCCCGGCATCTGGGCGGGACCGGTGATCCTGTCCGCCCTGCTGCTGGGTGAACTGCTGTATGTGCTGTTCGCTCACCAGAGCGGCCAGGCCATCGGCCACACCACCGTAGACGCCAAGGCCGTGGGCATCAGCCTGTTCGGTCCGTACCTGCTGGTGGTCGAACTCGCCTCGATGCTGCTGCTTGCCGCAGCCGTCACGGCGTTCCATTTGGGCCGTAACGAGGCGAAGGAGTAATCACATGCCTGCTATCCCTCTCGAGCATGGTCTGGCGGTTGCCGGCATCCTGTTCTGCCTCGGTCTGGTTGGCCTGATGGTCCGCCGCAACATTCTGTTCGTGCTGATGAGCCTGGAGGTCATGATGAATGCCTCCGCCCTGGCTTTCATCGTCGCGGGCGCTCGCTGGGCGCAGCCGGATGGACAGATCATGTTCATCCTGGTGATCAGCCTGGCAGCCGCCGAGGCCAGTATCGGCCTGGCGATCCTGTTGCAGCTGTATCGCCGCTTCCACACTCTCGATATCGACGCTGCCAGCGAGATGCGCGGATGAACCTACTCTTTCTGACTTTCGTATTCCCCCTCATTGGTTTCCTGCTGCTGTCGTTCTCTCGTGGACGCTGGTCGGAAAACCTTTCGGCACTGGTTGGCGTGGGTTCCATCGGCCTGTCTGCCATCGTCACGGCCTACGTGATCTGGCAATTCAACGTCGCCCCACCGGAAGGTGGCAGGTACGTGCAGGTGCTGTGGCAGTGGATGGCCGTTGAAGGCTTCACACCGAACTTCGCCCTCTACCTGGACGGCCTGTCGGTGACCATGCTCGGCGTGGTGGTCGGGGTGGGTTTCCTGATCCACCTGTTCGCCTCCTGGTACATGCGCGGTGAAGCCGGTTATTCGCGCTTCTTCGCCTACACCAACCTGTTCATCGCCAGCATGCTGTTCCTGGTGCTCGGCGATAACCTGTTGTTCCTGTACTTCGGCTGGGAAGGCGTGGGCCTGTGCTCGTACCTGTTGATCGGTTTCTACTACAGCAACCGCAACAACGGGAATGCCGCACTCAAGGCGTTCATCGTCACCCGGATCGGCGACGTGTTCATGGCCATCGGCCTGTTCATCCTGTTCCAGCAACTGGGCACGCTGAATATCCAGGAACTGCTGGTCAAGGCACCCGAGCACTTCAAGGTCGGTGACTTCTGGATCGTCCTGGCGACCTTGATGCTGCTGGGCGGCGCCGTTGGTAAATCCGCGCAACTGCCGCTGCAAACCTGGTTGGCGGACGCGATGGCCGGCCCTACCCCGGTCTCGGCACTGATCCACGCCGCGACCATGGTGACCGCCGGTGTCTACCTGATCGCCCGTACCCACGGCCTGTTCGCCCTGGCGCCGGACATCCTGCACCTGGTCGGCATCGTCGGCGGCGTGACCCTGGTCCTGGCCGGTTTTGCCGCCCTGGTACAGACCGACATCAAGCGCATCCTCGCCTACTCGACCATGAGCCAGATCGGCTACATGTTCCTGGCCCTGGGCGTCGGTGCCTGGGAAGGCGCGATCTTCCACCTGATGACCCACGCCTTCTTCAAGGCGCTGCTGTTCCTTGCTTCCGGTGCGGTGATCGTGGCCTGCCACCACGAGCAGAACATCTTCAAGATGGGCGGCCTGTGGAAGAAACTGCCGCTGGCCTACACCAGCTTCATCGTTGGCGGCGCGGCCCTGGCGGCCCTGCCACTGGTCACCGCCGGTTTCTACTCCAAGGACGAGATCCTCTGGGAAGCGTTCGCCAGCGGTAACCAGGCGCTGCTCTATGCCGGCCTGGTGGGTGCGTTCATGACCTCGCTGTACACCTTCCGCCTGATCTTCATCGCGTTCCACGGTGAAGCCAAGACCGAAGCCCATGCCGGCCACGGCATTGCCCACTGGCTGCCACTGTCGGTGCTGATCGTGCTGTCGACCTTCGTCGGCGCCCTGATCACCCCACCGCTGGCCGATGTGCTGCCGCAAAGCGTCGGCCATGCCGGCGGCGAAGCCAAGCACAGCCTGGAAATCGCCTCGGGTGCCATCGCCCTGGCGGGTATCCTGCTGGCCGCCCTGCTGTTCCTGGGCAAGCGTCGTTTCGTCACGGCGATCGCCAACAGCGGCATCGGGCGATTCCTTTCGGCCTGGTGGTTCGCCGCCTGGGGCTTCGACTGGATCTACGACAAACTGTTCGTCAAGCCATACCTTGCGATCAGCCACATTCTGCGCAAAGACCCGCTCGACCAGACCATTGGCCTGATCCCGCGCATGGCCAAGGGCGGCCACACTGCCCTGAGCCGTACCGAGACCGGTCAACTGCGTTGGTATGCGGCTTCCATGGCGGCTGGCGCCGTGTTGGTTATCGGCGCCATCGTGCTGGTAGCGGTCTGATATGAACCTTGCGAACTTGCGAAAGGAAACGAGCCCGTCATGATTCTGCCCTGGCTAATCCTGATCCCCTTCATCGGCGGCCTGCTGTGCTGGATCGCGGAGCGCTCCAGCTCCACGCTCCCGCGCTGGATTGCGCTGCTGACCATGTCCCTGGAACTCGCGCTCGGCCTCTGGCTGTGGGCGACCGGCGACTATTCATTTGCTCCGGCCCCTGGCGCCGATCCGACCTGGGCGCTTGAATTCAAGCACGTCTGGATCGCGCGCTTCGGCATCAGCGTGCACCTGGCCCTCGACGGCCTGTCGCTGCTGATGATCCTGCTGACCGGCCTGCTGGGTATCCTCTCGGTACTCTGCTCCTGGAAAGAGATCCAGCGTCATGTGGGTTTCTTCCACCTGAACCTGATGTGGATCCTGGGCGGCGTCATCGGCGTGTTCCTGGCGCTGGACCTGTTCATGTTCTTCTTCTTCTGGGAAATGATGCTGGTGCCGATGTACTTCCTCATCGCGCTCTGGGGTCACAGTTCTTCGGACGGCAAGAAAACCCGGATCTACGCGGCGACCAAGTTCTTCATCTTCACCCAGGCTTCCGGCCTGATCATGTTGGTGGCGATCCTTGGCCTGGTGCTGGTCAACTTCAACAACACCGGCGTGATTACCTTCAACTACGCCGACCTGTTGAAAGTGCAGATGTCCAAGACCACCGAGTACGTGCTGATGCTCGGCTTCTTCATCGCCTTCGCGGTGAAGCTGCCGGTGGTGCCGTTCCACTCCTGGCTGCCCGACGCTCACGCCCAGGCGCCGACCGCAGGTTCCGTGGACCTGGCGGGTATCTTGCTCAAGACCGCGGCCTACGGCCTGCTGCGCTTTGCCCTGCCGCTGTTCCCCAACGCTTCGGCCGAGTTCGCGCCGATCGCCATGACCCTGGGCCTGATCGGGATTTTCTACGGTGCGTTCCTGGCATTCGCCCAGACCGACATCAAGCGCCTGATCGCGTTCTCCAGCGTTTCGCACATGGGCTTCGTGCTGATCGGGATCTACTCCGGCAGCCAGCTCGCCCTGCAAGGCGCGGTGATCCAGATGTTGGCTCACGGCCTGTCGGCGGCAGCGCTGTTTATCCTCAGCGGCCAGTTGTACGAGCGTCTGCACACCCGGGACATGCGTGAGATGGGCGGCATCTGGTCGCGCATCGCCTACCTGCCGGCCATCAGCCTGTTCTTCGCAGCCGCTTCCCTGGGCCTGCCAGGCACTGGCAACTTCGTCGGCGAGTTCCTGATCCTGATCGGCACGTTCGCCAGCGCTCCGTGGATCACCGCCATCGCCACTTCCGGCCTGGTGTTCGGTTCGGTCTACTCGCTGATCATGATCCACCGTGCCTACTTCGGCCCGACCAAGTCGGACGAAGTGCTGCGTGGCATGGACGGTCGCGAACTGATCATGGTGCTCGGCCTTGCGGTGCTGCTGGTTTACCTCGGCGTTTTCCCGCAACCGTTCCTCGACACCTCTGCCGCCACGATGCATGGCGTGCAGCAGTGGCTCGGCACCGCCTTCTCTCAACTCGCTTCGGCCCGGTAAGAGCGCTATGGAATTCACGATTCAACACTTTATCGCGCTTGCGCCGCTGTTGATCACCAGCGCCACGATCATCGTGGTGATGCTGGCGATCGCCTGGCGGCGCAATCACTCACAGACCTTCCTGCTGTCGGTGGCGGGGCTGAACCTGGCCCTGCTGTCGATCCTGCCGGCCCTGAAAGTCGCGCCACTGGCGGTCACCCCGCTGATACAGATCGACAGCTTCGCCTGCCTCTACATGGCGTTGATCCTGGTCGCCACCCTGGCCTGCGTCACCCTCGCCCACGCCTACCTCGGCGATGGCGGTTCGGGTTACCCGGGCAACCGCGAAGAACTGTACCTGCTGATCCTGATGGCCGCCGCCGGTGGCCTGGTCCTGGTCAGCGCGCAGCACCTGGCCAGCCTGTTCATCGGCCTGGAACTGCTCTCGGTACCGGTCTACGGCCTGGTGGCCTACGCCTTCTTCAACAAGCGTTCCCTGGAAGCCGGCATCAAGTACATGGTGCTGTCGGCGGCCGGTTCCGCGTTCCTGTTGTTCGGCATGGCCCTGCTCTACGCCGAAGCCGGCACCCTGAGCTTCGTTGGCATCGGCCAGGCCCTGGCGGCCACCGGCCTGCCTAGCCCGATCGCGCAACTGGGCCTGGGCATGATGCTGATCGGCCTGGCGTTCAAGCTGTCGCTGGTACCGTTCCACCTCTGGACCCCGGACGTCTACGAAGGCGCCCCGGCGCCAGTGGCGGCGTTCCTGGCCACCGCGTCGAAAGTGGCGGTGTTCGCGGTCATGGTGCGGCTGTTCCAGATCTCGCCAGTGGCCAGCAGCGGTGTGCTGAGCAACGTGCTGACCATCATCGCCATCGCGTCGATCCTGTTCGGTAACCTGCTGGCACTGACCCAGAGCAACCTCAAGCGTCTGCTGGGTTACTCGTCCATCGCCCACTTCGGCTACCTGCTGATCGCCCTGATCGCCAGCAAAGGCCTGGCCGTGGAAGCCATCGGCGTGTACCTGGTCACCTACGTGATCACCAGCCTCGGCGCGTTCGGCGTGATCACCCTGATGTCCTCGCCGTACAACGGCCGCGACGCCGATGCCCTGTACGAATACCGCGGCCTGTTCTGGCGCCGTCCGTACCTGACCGCCGTGCTGACCGTGATGATGCTGTCCCTGGCCGGCATCCCGCTGACCGCCGGCTTCATCGGCAAGTTCTACATCATCGCCACCGGCGTCGAGGCTCACCAATGGTGGCTGGTCGGCTCCCTGGTGCTGGGCAGTGCCATCGGCGTGTTCTACTACCTGCGCGTCATGGTCACCCTGTACCTGATGGAACCGAACCTGCGTCGCCACGACGCCGAGTTGCACTGGGAACAGAAGGCAGGCGGCGTGATGCTGCTGGCCATCGCCGCACTGGCGTTCTTCCTCGGCGTATACCCGCAGCCGTTGCTGACCCTGGTTCAGCAGGCTGGTTTGACGGGCTGATTACTTGAGAGTCCTAAGCTGACAAAAATGCCCGTATCGTGAGATGCGGGCATTTTTTTTGAGGCGGACTTGAAGTGCCTGAACGTGACGAGGGAGCTTGCTCCCGCTCGGCTGAGCCTGGGCCGCGTTCGGACGATCTTTTGATCTTTCGCTTGGGACTCAAGTGTCTGGGGAAAAATCGCAGCCTCGTTGCACTCGACAGCTCCTACGGGCGGACACAAATATCCTCCTGTAGCTGGGACTATGCTCAAACTCTATCGTGCCCCCCTTGAAGGAGACTCAGCGTTGAGCGTGGATATTGAATGCGTAGTGGTCGGCGCAGGCGTCGTTGGCCTCGCCGTGGCACGGGAAATGGCCCGTGCCGGTCATGAAGTGCTGCTGATCGAAGCGGCCGAAGCCATCGGCATGGGCATCAGTTCGCGCAACTCCGAAGTCATCCACGCGGGCATCTATTACCCACCGGGCAGTCTCAAGGCGCAGTTGTGCGTCGAAGGCCGGCGACGGCTGTATGACTATTGCGAAAGCCACGGCGTCGCGACCCGCCGGCTCGGCAAGTTGATCGTTGCCACGGATCAGGCGCAGGTGGCCGGACTCGAGACATTGCTTGAGCGGGGCTTGATGAACGGCGTGGACGACCTGCGCCTGCTCGACCAAGAACAGGCGCAGGCTTTGGAACCGGCCCTGGCCTGTGTCGCCGCGCTGTATTCGCCTTCCACCGGTATTGTCGATTCCCACGCTCTGATGCTGGCCTTGCAGGGTGACGCCGAAGCGGCCGGGGCGAACATTGTTTTCCACACGCCTTTACTGGGTGCTCGCGTCATCACCGGGGGGTTCATGCTGGAGTTGGGCGGCACGGCGCAGATGACCCTGTCCTGTCGCCTGCTGATCAACGCCGCCGGCCTCCAGGCACCCGCCCTCGCCCGCCGCATCGAAGGCCTGGAGTTGCAATCGGTGCCCGAGGACTTTTTGTGCAAGGGCAACTACTTCAGCCTCACCGGGCGGGCACCGTTCCGGCACTTGGTCTATCCCGCCCCGGAAGCCGCCGGCCTGGGCATCCACATGACGCTGGACCTGGCCGGCCAGGCGCGTTTCGGGCCGGACACCGAATGGGTCGAGGGCGAGGACTACCGAGTGGATCCGGCCCGGGCCGAAGCGTTTTACCCGGCGATCCGCAGTTATTGGCCGGGCCTGCCGGACCAGAGCCTGCAACCGGCCTACAGCGGCATCCGCCCGAAGATCTCCGCGCCCGGCGAACCGACCCGCGACTTTGTCATCAGCAGCGAGGCCGAACACCGGGTGCCAGGGTTGATCAACCTGCTCGGGATCGAGTCGCCCGGGCTGACGTCCTGCCTGGCACTCGCCAGCCGGGTCCGACAACGGATCGAACATGTCTAGCCACCAGCGCAAAGTGCAACGCGTTTTGCACCCCGCTCATGCAGCTTGCACGACCCCTGAAATTATTATCGTTTCAACTTATTGTTTTTAAAGAATTTTAAATCGATCCTCAGCTGGCACAACCGATGCAATTCAGCTCTTACGCGGCGTCGGCGCTCGAAGCCTGCCCGCATCCGTGTATTGCCGAGGAGCTACCTATGAATGCCATCGATCTGTTGAAAGCCGACCACGAACGCGTCAAAGCCATCCTGACTCAACTGAGCGAGTCGACCGAACGCGCGGTGAAAAAACGTACCGACCTGTTGGCGAAACTGGAAATGGAAATTTCCATCCACACCCGCCTGGAAGAAGAAATTCTTTATCCGGCTTTCAAGCAGGCCGGTGGCAAGGACGAGGCCGAAATGTATTACGAGGCCAAGGAAGAACACCGTACCGTCGACTCGCTGGTGCTGCCGGACCTGAAAGCCACCGATCCCACCCAGCCGGAATTCGCCGGTCGGGTGAAAGTGGTCAAGGAACTGCTTGAGCACCACATCGAGGAAGAAGAAAAGGAAATGTTCCCCCACGCGAAAAAACTGCTGGGCAAGGCCAAACTCGATGCCTTAGGTGCAGACATGGAAACCATGAAAGCGCAGTACAAAAAAGAACTGAGCAGCGCCAACCTCGCCGCCTGATCAAAGCGCCGTAGATGCTTCAGCCGTCATGTGACGGCTGAATGCGTTGCGGCGCTTTATTGCATTTGTTCGCGCAAGAACTCCACCAACGCCTGCACCGGGCGTGCACTTTGCCGATGCTGGGGATACACCGCCGACAGCGCCAGCGGCTCGGTCTCGAAACCTTCCAGGACCTTGATCAGCCGCCCATCCTTCAAGGCATCGCCGAGGATGAAAGCGGGCAGATAGGTGATGCCCATCCCGGCGATGGCCGCGTCCCTGAGCAAATCCCCATTATTGGCGCGCATGCGTCCCGTGACCTCCAGGGTCAGCGGTTTGCCGGCCCCCACGAAACGCCACTGCACCTGACGGCTGTGACCATAGGGCAAGCAGTCGTGATTGCGCAGGTCTTCAGGCCGCACGGGTGTGCCTTTTTGCGCCAGGTAGGTGGGGCTGGCGCAGTACACCCGCTCGATGGTCGCGATGCGCCGGGCAATCAGCGTCGAATCCTCCAGCACGCCGATGCGCAGTGCCAGGTCATAGCCCTCCCCCAGCAGATCCACCGAGCGGTCGCTCAGGTCCACCTCGACGCTCACGCCCGGATAGCGCTTCAGGAACAGCGGCAGCAGGCTGCCCAGGTGCGCCACCGCGAAGGACAGCGGCGCACTGAGGCGAAGGGTGCCGCGAGGCTCGCTGGTCTGGCCGCTGATGCCCTGCTCCACCTGTTCAACGTCATTGAGCAGGCGCAGCGCCGCTTCGTAATAGCGCTGACCCAGAGGCGTGACGTCCAACCGCCGGGTCGAGCGATTGAGCAGACGCACACCCAGGCGTTGTTCCAGTTCCATCAGCTTGCGGCTGACGAACTGCTTGGACAGCCCCAGTTTTTCCGCCGCCGCGGTGAAACTGCCCGACTCCATGACCTGGGCAAAGATGCGCATTTCTTCGAAGGGGTTCATTGTCATTCCTGGGGTGGACAGTCAGGGGGGATTGGCTGGGCATTGTGGTCTTGGTGAGTCTGATTGCCTAGCTGTGGGGATGTGCCACCGTCATCGCGAGCAAGCTTTGCTCCCACATTGGATCTGTGGGGAAACCTGTGGGAGCAAAGCTTGCTCGCGATAGCATCGGCACAATTTGCGAGGCGCTAATGCCAAACAAAAAAACGCCCGCACAAGGCGGGCGTCATTCAGCATGGACCGCTTACTTGGCCGTCAGCGCCGAGTAGCTGTTCATCAGGTTGCGGTAGTTCGGAATGCGCTGGGACAGCAGGTTGCCCAGGCCTTCGATGTCGTTGCGCCAGTCGCGATGCAGCTCACAGGCCACCGAGAACCAGTTCATCATCTGCGCGCCGGCAGCGGTCATGCGTACCCAAGCGGCCTGTTGCACGGTTTCGTTGAACGTACCCGAGGCGTCGGTCACCACGAACACGTCAAAACCTTCAGCCAGCGCCGACAGGGTCGGGAACGCCACGCAGACATCGGTGACCACGCCAGCGATGATCAGTTGCTTGCGGCCGGTGGCCTTGATCGCCTTGACGAAATCTTCGTTGTCCCAAGCATTGATCTGGCCTGGACGGGGGATGTACGGCGCGTCCGGGAACATTTCCTTGAGCTCCGGCACGATCGGGCCGTTAGGGCCTTGTTCGAAGCTGGTGGTCAGGATGGTCGGCAGTTCAAAGAACTTCGCCAGGTCGGCCAAGGCCAGCACGTTGTTCTTGAACTCGTTGGGCGAGAAGTCCTGGACCAGGGAAATCAGGCCGGTCTGGTGATCGACCAGCAGGACGACCGCGTCGTCTTTGTTCAGACGGTTGTAGGCGGGAACGTTGCTCATGGGATGACTCCTTTGGGATGGATGCTATGAACCCAATGTGGGAGCGGGCTTGCTCGCGAAGGCGTCGTCACATCCAACAACCTTGCAAGCTGACACACCGCTTTCGCGAGCAAGCCCGCTCCCACAGGGGATAGGTGTTTGTACTCAGTCAAAAGGCAAAGCAGGAACAGCCAAACGCGCCCCAGAAGCCTTGGAAATCGCTGACCGGGACGTTAGACAACCGTGCCCGTTCATGGCTGTGAGAATGCACCGTGCACGGACCGCTGCACTGGTGGACCTGAGCCTGCAACGGTGACGTCGGGCGCCAGTGGCCCGGTACCTTGACCACCGGCGACCAGTCGGGCAGCACCGGGACGCTGGCCGGCCCGAGTTTTTCGAAGTCGCCGGCGGCATACACCACCTTGCCGTCGACCACGGTCAGCACCGACTCGATCCACTTGATGGCTTCTTCCTCGACGCTGAAGAAATCCGCGCTCAGGGCCGCCAGGTCCGCCAGTTGGCCAACCTTGATCTGGCCTTTCTTGCCCTGCTCCGACGAGAACCAGGCACTGCCGTGGGTAAACAGTTCCAACGCAGTCAGGCGCGGCAGGCCCTCTTCGTGCAACGAAAGGCCGCCGACGGTGCGACCGCTGACCATCCAGTACAACGAGGTCCACGGGTTGTAGCTGGAGACGCGGGTGGCGTCGGTGCCGGCGCCCACCGGCACGCCTTCGGCCAACATGCGCTTGATCGGCGGCGTGGCTTCGGCGGCCTTGGCGCCGTAGCGGTCGACGAAGTATTCACCCTGGAAGGCCATGCGATCCTGGATCGCAATCCCGCCGCCCAACGCCCGTACGCGCTCGATGTTCTTCGGCGTGATGGTCTCGGCGTGATCGAAAAACCAGGGCAGGCCGTTGAACGGAATGTAGCGGTTGACCTTTTCGAACACATCGAGCATGCGGCTGATGGATTCGTCGTAGGTGGCATGCAGGCGGAACGGCCAGCGCTGTTCCACCAGGTGCCGGACCACCGGTTCCAGGTCTTGCTCCATGCCCGGCGGCAGATCCGGACGCGGTTCGAGGAAGTCCTCGAAATCCGCTGCCGAGAACACCAGCATTTCCCCGGCGCCGTTGTGCCGCAGGAAATCATCGCCCTGGTGCAACTTGACGCTGCCGGTCCAGTTCTTGAAGTCGCTGAGTTCTTCCTTGGGTTTCTGGGTGAACAGGTTGTAGGCGATGCGCACCGTCAACTGCTGCTCGCGGGCCAACTGCTCGATCACTGCGTAGTCGTCCGGGTAATTCTGGAAGCCGCCGCCGGCATCGATGGCACTGGTCAGGCCCAGGCGATTGAGTTCACGCATGAATTGGCGGGTGGAGTTGACCTGATATTCCAGCGGCAGCTTCGGTCCCTTGGCCAGCGTCGAGTAAAGAATCATCGCGTTGGGCCGCGCCACCAGCATGCCGGTGGGCTCGCCCTTGCTGTCACGCACGATCTCGCCGCCCGGCGGGTTCGGCGTGTCACGGGTGTAGCCGGCCACCCGCAGCGCGGCCCGGTTGAGCAAGGCACGGTCATACAGGTGCAACACGAACACCGGCGTATCGGGAGCGGCCTGGTTGAGCTCTTCCAGGGTCGGCATGCGTTTTTCGGCGAACTGGAATTCGTTCCAGCCGCCCACCACGCGTACCCATTGTGGCGTCGGCGTGCGGTCGGCCTGGTCCTTGAGCATGCGCAAGGCATCGGCCAGGGATGGCACGCCTTCCCAGCGCAGCTCCAGGTTGTAGTTCAGGCCGCCGCGGATCAGGTGCAAGTGCGAGTCGTTGAGCCCAGGAATGACCGTGCGGCCCTTGAGGTCGATGAGCTGGGTGCCGCTGCCGCGCAAGGCCATGGCCTCGGCGTCGGTGCCCACGGCAACGAAGCGGCCCTGGCTGATGGCAACCGCACTGGCGCGCGGTTTCTCGCGGTCGACGGTATGGAACTGGCCATTGAACAGAATCAGATCGGCGTTCATGGGATTTCCTTTGACGATAAATGAATCGATAGGCGGCGACATTTAGAGGGATCGCTTCGCGATCCCACGGGGATAAATCCCCTCGCCACAACAGTGCTTGTCACAAAAGTTCGGCGCTGCTTAGGGCTCCAGGTGTTCATGGGCCTTGGACGCTTCCAGCCACGGCGCGAACAGCCGGGTCGCCAGCGGCATGCACACGTACACCACCGAGAGCACGATGGTCACGGTGATCAGGAACGTGGCGACCACGTAGTTGGACAGAAAGGCGTTAAGTTGCAGCAACGGGCCCCAGAGCAACGGCACCAGCAAGGTGTGGGGCAGGATGACCAGCAGCGTCACCACCGATTGTTTCCAGCGCGGCGGTGGCGTGGCGGCATCGGCCAGCGGGGCGAACCAGAATTCCTTGTGGGAACCGACCTCAATCTGATCGCCGTCGGCCAACAGTGGCGCGGCCTCGGCCACTAATTCACGCCGCTCGGGGGAGTCCAGCCAGCGCTGCATGGCCTCGGTGGAGCGAAAACGCAGCACGCAGGTAAACAGCGACAACCCATCCTGCTTGCCCCGGACCACATCGACGCCCAAGTGCCCCGGCCACTGACCGGCCACAGTCACGATGCGCCGCAACCAGGCCTCGTAGGCATCGTTCTGTCCAACCTTGATCCGGTGCTTGACCACCAAGGTGACGATTTCATCGAAACCGGGCACTGCCGGGCTTGCGGTGGATTCCAGGGTTCGGGATTCAGACATGGCGAAGCACTCCATCAAAACGCGTGTTCAGCGCCAGGCGTCCAGGGCCGGCAATGAACACACTGGTAAATACAATCAGCAGCAACCAGCCAAACTGGCCTTCTTCCAGGCTCCACTGCGGGTGCACCAGCAGCAGCGCCACCGCTAGGAGAAACAGGATCGGCAGGCACGCCAGGCGCGCCAGCACACCGGCCATGATCAGCAGCGGACACAGCACCTCGGCGAAAATCGCCAGGATCAGGGTCGGCGCCGCGCCCAAGTGAAACGGGTCTTCGATGCGGGTCAGCTCGACGCTGTAGTGCAACAGCTTCGGCAGCCCATGGACCCACAGCAGGAACAGCCCGCCGCTCAGGCGCAGGAACAACAAGCCCAGGTCCTGCAACGGGCGCTCATCGGTCAGGTTCATCGGTGGGCTCCGTCCGGGGCGGCCGAGGCAGCGGCAGCGGCCGGCAATGGTTGGGACATGTGGCTGGCAATGCGCGAGCGCAGCCAGCGCTCGGCCGGGTCGTTGTCATGCACCCCGCTCCAGACCATCGACAGTTCAGCGGCATTGATCTCGAACGGCGGGTCCTCGGCACGCAGCGCGCAGCCTTCCACCAGCGCGCAGGCGGCATAGTCGGGCACGGTGGCGATCAGCTCGGTGCCGGCCAGCAAGGCCCGCAGCCCACTGAATTGCGGCACCGCCAGCACCACTTTGCGGGTCCGACCGATGCGGGCCAGGTCCAGGTCGATGTTGCCGCTCAGGTCGCCCGAGAACGAAACCATGGCGTGGGGCCGCGAACAGTATTCATCCAGGGTCAGCGGCCCCGGGCGCTTGTCGCCACGCAAGACCTTGCAAGGAATGTCCCGCAGTTTCTTGCGCTTGGCATTGGCCGGCAGGTCGGTGGTGTAGCTGACACCGACGCTGATTTCACCGCTGGCCAGCAGCGACGACATCAGCAGGAAGTTGGCCCGGCGCACCACCACGATGATCCCCGGCGCTTCTTCGCGCAGTTGGCTCAGCAATGGAGGAAACAGGCCGAATTCGGCGTCGTCGGACAGACCGATGCGAAACACGTCGCAACTGGTGGACGGATCGAACGCCTTGGCCCGGCTGACCGCGCCAGAGATGGTGTCCATGGCCGGTTGCAGCTCTTGCAGGATCGCCAGGGCCCGCGGCGTCGGCTCCATGCCGCGACCGTGGCGGATCAGCAACGGATCATCGAACAGATCCCGCAGCCGCCCCAGCGCCGCGCTCACCGCCGGCTGGCCCATGAACAGCTTTTCGGCGACGCGGGTCAGGTTTTTCTCGAACATCAGCGCCTCGAAGATCACCAGCAGGTTCATGTCGAGACGGCGTAAATCGTTGCGGTTCATGGGTGTGAGGTCCCGTTTTAACTGTGGGAGCGAGCCTGCTCGCGATGGCGGTGGGTCAGCTTGCATTCATATCTACTGTCCTGACGCCTTCGCGAGCAGGCTCGCTCCCACAGGTCTTAGCTTGCTTGCGTCAACCCTGGATGAACGCCAGCAGGTCCGCGTTCAGGCGGTCCTTGTGGGTGTCGGTCAGGCCGTGGGGCGCGCCGGGGTAGATCAGCAGCTGCGAGTGCTTGAGCAACTTGGCGGCGGCAATGCCGGCAGCTTCGATGGGGACCATCTGGTCGTCATCGCCATGGACCACCAGGGTCGGCACGTCGATGTTGCGCAGGTCTTCGGAAAGATCGGTCTCCGAGAACGCCTTGATGCAGTCGTAGGTGTTCTTGTGGCCGGCGAGCATGCCCTGCATCCAGAACCAGTCGATCATGCCTTGGGAGACTTTGGCGCCCGGACGGTTGGCTCCGAAAAACGCGCTGGCCACATCTTTGTATAGCTGAGAACGGTCGGCCAGGGAGGCCTGGCGGAAACCGTCGAACACTTCCACAGGCAGACCGCCGGGGTTGGCCGGGGTCTTGAGCATCAGCGGCGTCACCGCCGAAATCAGGCCGAGCTTGGCGACACGGGCAGCACCATGGCGGCCGATGTAGCGCGCCACTTCGCCACCGCCAGTGGAGAAGCCGAGCAACACCGCGTCCTTCAAGTCCAGCCGCTCGATCAGCTCGGCCAGGTCATCGGCGTAGGTGTCCATGTCGTTGCCGTCCCAGGGCTGGCTGGAGCGCCCGTGCCCACGGCGGTCATGGGCGATCACCCGGTAGCCATTGGACGCCAGGAACATCATTTGCGCCTCCCAACTGTCCGAGTTCAGCGGCCAGCCGTGGCTGAAGACCACCGGTTGACCACTGCCCCAGTCCTTGTAGTAAATCTCGGTGCCGTCGCGGGTAATGAAGGTGCTCATGACATGACTCCTTGAGGTGGGTGGATCGCTTTATGGTCCGGCCATGGGGGGCACCTGCGTGAGTTAAACGTTGTTAATTTTTTCGGAACGGCGGTGTTAAAAAAACCAGCGGAGATTGCTTTTGTGGCGAGGGGATTTATCCCCGCTGGACTGCGAAGCAGTCCCAAGGACTGACATTTAGGTGTGTCAGGCTTATTGCAGATGGGGCTTCTGGGGCTGCTACGCAGCCCAGCGGGGATAAATCCCCTCGCCACAGGAACGCGGTGTCTGTCAGGGAGGTGTGAGGGATCTGCACCGTTGCGCTTGACGCCAAACCTGAGGAATATGCTCGGGTAAAGCCCAGGCACCGGGACCAGAACATTGAGAGCAACATGAGCCAATTCCTCAGCCTGCCCGTCGAACAGACGGTGCATTTCGGTCCTTACCGGGTCCATCCTCGCCAGCGCCTGGTGCTCGAGGGTGGGCAACCGTTGCGCCTGGGCAGGCGGGCCGTGGAGATTCTGCTGGTGTTGCTCGAACAGGCTGGCGAGGTGGTGAGCAAGCAGCAACTGATCGCCCGGGTCTGGCCCAGGAGCGTGGTGGAAGACACCAACCTGCGCGTGCACGTCGCGGCACTGCGCAAGGCCCTCGGGGATGGCCAGGCCGGGCAGCGCTACATCGTCACCGTGGCGCAGCGCGGCTACAGCTTTGTCGCGCCGCTGTCATTCGAACCGCTCGACCAATGGGCGCACATCCCTCATCCGTCTTTGACGCGCAACCTGCCGCTGCAGCGCACGCGCCTGATCGGACGCCAGGCCCTGGTGGAAAACCTGGTGACCCAGCTACCGCGAAAACGCTTCATTACCCTGGTCGGCACCGGCGGCATCGGCAAGACCACCGTTGCCCTGCGGGTCGCGGAACGGCTGATCGGCCATTACCGTGACGGCACCCATCTGCTGGACCTGGCGTCGCTCAACGATGCGGCCATGATCGCCCCCAACCTCTGCGCATTGCTCGACCTGCCACTGCAGGACGGCGATCCACTGGACGCCATCGCCCGGCAGCTCAGGGAGCGGCATCTGCTGCTGGTGATCGACAACTGCGAGCACCTGATCGACGCCATCGCCCAGCTCAGCGAAACCCTGCTACGCGGCGCCCCTCACCTGCACATCCTGGCCACCAGTCGCGAAGGCCTGCGCGCCGAAGGCGAACACGTGCAACGCCTGGACGCCCTGGCGTTCCCGCCTCGGGAGATGCCCATCGAGGGCTATCCCGCCCTGCAATACCCGGCGTTGCAACTGTTTGCCGAACGGGCGATGGCCAGCCGTGACGACTTCGCACTGACCGATCGCGAGGTGCCGTTGGTGATCGACATCTGCCAGCGGCTGGATGGCATTCCCCTGGCCATCGAACTGGCCGCTGGACAACTCGGCCGCTTCACCCTGGAGGAACTTCACCGGCAACTGCAAGACAACGTCGCCCTGCTTCACAACGACACCGACGCCGCACCGCGCCAGCAAACCCTGCGCGCCACGCTGGACTGGAGCTTCGCCTTGCTCACGGCCTGCGAGCAGACCTGCCTGCGGCGACTGGCGGTGTTCATGGGCAGTTTCAACCTGGCCTCGGCCGCCGCGGTGATCGTCGGCCAGCATGTCGCGCCCGAGCAGGTGCTGGTGTCGGTCAGCCAGTTGGTCGCCAAATCGTTGCTCAATGTAGAGATCGGCGATGAAGAGGTGCGCTATCGCCTGCTGGACACCACCCGCCGCTATGCCTTGGAGCAACTGGCCGAGGCCGGGGAACTGGCGGCCAGCCAGGAACGCCACGCCGAGCGCTGCCTGGCGCTCATGGGGCAAGCGGAAAGCGATTGGGAAAACACCCCCACCCGACTGTGGATCGCCCGCTACGCCGACTATCGCGACGACATCCGCGCGGCGCTCGACCGAGGCTTGGGCCCGCAAGGTTCACACGCCGTCGCGATCCGCCTGACCGCCCGTACCCTGCCCCTCTGGCAGGAGCTGTCGCTGCTCAAGGAACACGGCCTCTACGTCAACAAAGCGCTGCGATTGTTGCGGGCCAGTCCCGCGCCATGCCCGCGCTTGACCCTGGCCCTGGAACTGGCCCACGCCAGTTTCAACTACCACACCGAGGGCGGCACACCGGCCACTGTTCGCGCCTTCGCCACGGCCCGGCAACTGGCCCGGCAATGCCAGGACCTGGCCGGCGAGCTGCGGGCCGTGTCCGGACAAATGACCGTCGACCTCAGTTGCGGTGACTACCAACAGGCCCTGGCACACAGCCGGGATTTCGACCGATTGGGCTTGCAGGGCGACCCGACCCTGTCCTTGAGCACCCAACGCCTGCGGGTGCTGGCGTTGCACTTCACCGGCGACCAGGGCGCGGCGCGGCGCGAAGCCGAACAGGTGATCCAGCGCCTGGCCCAGAGCGGTCACCTCAGCCGCTTCAGCCACGGCTTCGGCGTGCAATACGATCAGAGCGTGGCCGCGCTGACGGTTCTGGCGCGCATCCTCTGGCTGCAAGGTTTTGCCGAGAAAGCCCGGCGCACCGCCAACCTGGCGTTGCAGATCGCCGTGCAGATCAACCACGGCATTTCGATCTGCTACACCTTGGCGCTGACCGGTTGCGTGATCGCCCACTACACCGGCGATCATCCGACCGCCCGAGAAAGGCTCGACCTGCTGAAGCAGCAAGCCAAGAAACACTCGGTGATGCTGTTCCATGACTGGGCTTGCCATTACGACCGCGCATTCGACGGCCTGCCCCTGGCAACGCGCCCGACAAACGGCTTGATCCAGGACATCGCCGTCACCCTGCGCAGCGACGTCGTCAGCCCGGCGCAAATCGATCGGGCGCGCAGTGGCGCCGCGGGCTGGTGTTCGGCGGAGATCCTGCGGGCCGATGCCGAGACCTTGCTGGCCCGCAACGAACCGTCTCTTGAAGAAGCAGCCGAAGCGCAACTGCTGGCCGCCCTGGGCATCGCCCGTCGTCACCAGGCCCTGGCCTGGGAACTGCGCAGCGCCACGTCCCTGGCCCGTTTGTGGCAGCGCCAAGGGCAAGCGCATGCCGCGCAGGCACTGCTCGGCCCCGTCTATCGACGCTTCACCGAAGGTTTCGAGACCCCCGACCTATTGGAAGCCGGCGCGTTGCTCCAGGCGTTGACTTGACGATTGCGGCCGTGAACGCCGGACTCCCCAAGCACCTTGCAGCACGTAACGCCGATGAAACACAGGCCACTGACCACTGCGCCGCAGTTTGTCCATGGCATAGGTGCGAGTGGTGTGGAGCAGGTAGAAGCGAACCCCTTCGGCACGCGGCTCGACCATCAGCAGCGACACGCTCGCCAGCCGCGACAGCAGCGGGGGCAATTGTCCGACACTCAGTTCAGCGCAACTGATCACGGCCAGCGCCGCCTTGAGCGAAAACGGCCCTTCGAACACCGCCAGGCGCTGGAATGCGGTTTGTTCGTCAGCGCTCAACCGCTCGAAACTCGAGTCCAGCACCGCCTCCAGGCTGCGATGCCGAGCCACCGCCGTACGCCGTCCGTGGCTCAAGAGTGATAAACCGTGATCCAGTTGTTCCAGGACCCCGGCCACCCCCAACGCATCGACCTGGGCCGCCGCCAATTCCAACGCCAGCGGCAATCCGTCCAGGCGCTGGCAGATCTGTGCAAGGGTCGGCCAGTCGCGGCCACCCGGTTTGAATCCCTGTTGTCGGGCGCCCACCCGCTCGATCAGCAACTGCACCGCCGGGCATGCCTCGATCTGGTGCTCGGGTTCCAGGGGCGACGCCACGGCCAGGCCCGGCAGTGACACAATCCTTTCGTCCGGCAAGTCCAAGGGTTCGCGACTGCTGAGCAGCAGCGACACCCCGGGCGCCGCCGCAGCCAGTGTCTGGACCAGTTCCCGACAGGCATCGAGCATGTGCTCGCAGCCGTCGAGCACCAGCAACATCCGACAGGGTTCGAGGACGCGGCCCAAAGCCCCCTGCTCCACGCCCAGCACACCGGCCACTTGCGCCACTACTTGTGAGGGATCGCTGACGGCCGCCAGGTCAACGAACCAGGCACCGTCCTCAAAGTGTTCGAGCAGCAGCTCCGCCACCCGCACCACCACGGTGGTCTTGCCGACCCCGCCGGGGCCGGTCACTGTGGTCAGCGACTGACGGGGCACTTGCACCAGTAACCGCCCCAGGACGTGGTCGCGACCCACCACCGGGCTCAAGCGCATGGGCAGGTTGTGCCGTTCGGTTTGGGGACTGAAAGGTGACCCAACGCGCTCTTGCACCGCCAGGGGCACCGCAAGGCAATAGCCTTGCCGAGGATGATTGAGGATATAGCGAGCGCCATCGCGCCCGTCACCGAAGGCCCGCCGCAGCGCCGCGATGTGCACCCGCAGGTTGATGGCCTCCACGACGCTGTCCGGCCAGACGTGGGCGATAAGTGTTTGCTTGCTGACGTAGTGGCCGGCGTGCTCCACCAGCACCTGCAGGACATCCAGGGCACGGCCGCCCAGCGCGAGGGGCTGGCCGTCACGGGTGACCAGCCGCTGCTGCCGGCAGAAGGCAAACGGACCGAAGCCCACCGCCGGCTCGCTATCGGGTTTGACGAAACTGTTCATGGGCGATCCAGCGCCGGATAACCGGTGCGGGCGTCAGCGTGCGGATTACCGAACACGTCTGCCCTGGCTCCTGCGCATCCTTTCCAAAGGGTTCGTCGTTATCTTGGCAGGCACAGGCTTCAGGACAATGCTGGCACAGGGAGCGCCACGGACATCACGGTGCCCTGGACGGACACCGATGGCTCAACTGAACTGCTGGCGATACTGCACCGGGGTCAGACCGAGCTTCTCACTGAACAAAAATCGCATATGCCGCACACTGCCGAAGCCACTGCGAAACGCCACGGTCTTGAGCGGCAGGTCGGTGGTTTCCAGCAACTGACGCGCCCGGTCGATGCGCGCGCCTTGCAGGAACTCCATGGGCGTCATCTTCACTTCACGGGCGAAGACCCGGGCGAAATGCCGCGAACTCATGGCGGCCAACGCGGCCATGCGCTCGATGGTGAAGGGTTCTTCCAGATGTTTCATCACATGATTCTGCACCCGGGTAATGGCCGATTCCTGCGTCGACACCGCCACCACCGAGGGGCTGAACTGCGCCTGTCCGCCCTGGCGTTTCATCACCACCAGCAGCACCTTGGCCACGTCCAACGCGACTTTACGGCCGTGGTCCTGAGCGACGATGGACAGCGCCAGGTCGATCCCGGCGGTGACACCACCGGAGGTGATCAGGCGCCGGTCCTGCAGGAAGATCTTGTCGGTTTCCACCAGGGCCTTGGGGAAACGTTGGATCAGGCGTTCGGTGTAATGCCAGTGAGTGGTGACGCGATAACCGTCGAGCAAGCCCGCCTCACCGAGCACAAAGGCCCCGGTGCAGATGGAGCCGTAGCGCGTAGCCCGTTGCGCCGCCGCCCGCAACCAGGTGTGCAGCCCCGGATGCTGGTCGTTATAGGCCCCCGGCCCGCCCGGTACCAGCAACACGTCATAGGCCGCCCATGCCTGGTCGATATGGATATCGGCCTGCACCACCACGCCATTGGACGCCCGCAACGCCCCGCGCTCGGTCCCCAGGGTCAGCAGTTGATAACGCAGATCCCCTGCGAGGTAACGATTGGCGATGGAAAACACCTCAAGGGGCCCGGCCATGTCGAGCAGCAAGAAATCCGGGAACAGCACCATTGCAACGGTTTTCATCGGGAAAGACGCCAAAAAATCCAGGGAAACGGCAGGCAGCAGATGATCCCATGTGGGAGCGGGCTTGCTCGCGAAAGCAGTGTGTCAGTCGATGAGAATATTGCTTGTTACGCCGCTTTCGCGAGCAAGCCCGCTCCCACAGGTTCATCGTCAGGCTAACGATCAGCATTATGTCGAAGCGAAGCATCTGCCGGTAGGGCTCTCTATTGTCCACCCAAAGCGGACAGTCTTTCGTTTTCCACCTGCTTATTGAACATCTGGATAACCATTAACCTTCTTCTGAACCCGGCGAACGGCCCAGCCGTCGCCCACAGACATCAGGAGAATTGATCATGCTGACCCTTCGCAAAGCTTCGGACCGCGGCATTGCCCGCCACGGCTGGCTGACCTCGTTCCACACCTTCTCGTTCGCCAGCTACCGCGACCTCAACGAACAGGGCTTCTCCGACCTGCTGGTCATCAACGACGACCGGGTCGCCGCGGCCAAGGGTTTCGGCCAGCATCCGCACCGGGACATGGAGATCTTTTCCTATGTGCTCGAAGGCGCGCTGGAACACAAGGACACCCTGGGCACAGGCTCGGTCATTCGCCCGGGTGACGTGCAGTTGATGAGCGCCGGCAGCGGCGTGGCCCACAGCGAGTTCAACCATAGCGCGGACGAGTCGGTGCACTTCCTGCAGATCTGGATCGTGCCCAACGTCAGCGGCGCCACCCCGCGCTATCAACAGGAACACTTCAGCGCCGAACAAAAACGCGGTCGCCTGCAACTGATCATTTCCCCGGACGGCGCCGCCGGCTCGCTGCAGGTGCGCCAGGACGCCCGGGTCTACGCTGGGCTGTTCGATGGCGAGCAAAGCGCCACCCTGACCCTGGCCGCGGATCGCTATGCCTACGTGCACGTGGCCCGAGGCGCTGTCGAGCTCAACGGCGTGCCGTTACAGGAAGGTGATGGCGTGCGAGTGCGCGAGGAGCAGGTCCTGACCTTCAGTAACGGCCAGGATGCCGAGGTGCTGGTGTTCGATCTGCGGCCGCAGGAGCTGCCACAGATGCCCTGACAGCAGTGCCTGTGACTTCCAATGAAACTGTGGGAGCGGGCTGGCTCGCGAAAGCGGTGTATCAGTCGACGACGCTGTTGGCTATACCGGCCCTTTCGCGAGCAAGCCCGCTCCCACAAGTTCTCATTCGTTTTCCCGCGCAGAAGTATTTACCTATTCGGCGCTGTTCAATACCAGCCGTGGGTGTTCAGGTGAAAAAATCTAAAAAAACCCGGCAATCCGGCGAA
Organism: Pseudomonas sp. CFII68; assembly: GCF_000416195.1. Classification (NCBI taxonomy): domain Bacteria; kingdom Pseudomonadati; phylum Pseudomonadota; class Gammaproteobacteria; order Pseudomonadales; family Pseudomonadaceae; genus Pseudomonas; species Pseudomonas sp. CFII68. The sequence continues at coordinate 135,540 of NZ_ATLN01000095.1, read as the reverse complement.
TTCAAGCTTCACTCTGTGAGGCGCAGCCCAGCGGTGTCGAGGAAAACGTTTACCCACTCGCGCGCCTGTTGCGCATGAACCCTGATCCTCTATAAAGTTCCGCTGGCAATCGGGCTTTCTGACGAACTGTTACCAAGCCGTGCCCGTTGAATTGTTGACTCAATGTTACAAGCCGAGCAAAATGATTTCACTTTGCCACTCCACCCCTTAGCTTCAGCTTTATTTCATGGAAGAAAGCATGAAAACGGTTATATCGATCGCCGTACTTTTCGTAGCGTGCAGCGCCACAGCGGACGTTCAGAAAATCAAATATAACTACGACGATTCGGATGCCGAATATTCCATCGTCTCGTTTGATGAAAACGGTCCTGCCATTCATGCCACTGTACGAAGAGCGGGGGCTTATTTCACCAGCTATACGAAATTGGAGCTCGACTGCGCCAACCACAATGTCCGTCACACGGGCATGTACAACAGCGTTGAGGCCTTGGAAAACGTTCAGTTTGACGAAATGCAGGGACGAATCGTCGAGGGCACGGTGGCCGATGAAGTAGGGAAAGTGCTCTGCAACGGCTCCACCTTGACCGCCTCGCAGTCCGATGAACTGCCTGCCGAAGTACAACCAGACGACAAGAGCTGATCCCGACATCGCTAGTCTGCGGCGTCGTCTTTCGCCCCCGTGCGAAAGCCACTACTAGAGCAAAACGCTCTGACATGGATGTCTTCGTATTTGATGGCGAGGCCTTGCAACCACTCGCCAGCAAATACTGCAAGACCCTTTTATTTCTGCACAGACGGAAAAAAGGCAACCTGACCCGATAACCTGAAGCGCCTGCCTACTTTTGGCGGGTGGGGAAGATTCATGCACGCAAAAAAGATATTCGAACTGCTGATGTCGCTGTTGGCCTACGCTGTTGTCTCACTGCTTTGGTTCGCGTATGCCGTTCCAGACATGATCGAGCAAGACTCAGACCTCCTACTGATCATGGCTGCGACCGGGTCGATCATTTGGATGTGTGCCACAGGTTGTATCGTTCTGTACATGATCCAGAAGGTCCGAGCGACCTGATCGAGAGATCGAGCCGCTCGCCGCACGGAAAAGCGCGTAACCCCCAGGCCTCACCGCAGCGCGTGTTTTCGCTCAAGCTTGGAACGATAACTGCCCGGTGGAACGCCGAAAAATTCCCGGAAACGCCGCTGGAAGTGCGGGGAGCTGACGAAGCCTGTCGCCACGGCGATTTCGGTCACGGATCGATTGGTTTGCTGGATGAGCTGGCGGGCACGCGTCAAGCGCAGCTCCAGGTAATAGCGGGTGGGGGTCGCACCGAGAAAGCTGCAGAACCGCCGCTCCAATTGCCGCTTGGAAATCTTCACGCACGCCGCCAGCTCATCGATGGTCAACGGCTCTTCTACGTTTTGCCACATCAGCTCCAACGCCAGCTTGAGGCTTTCCGGCAACGTCGGGTCGGTCTCGACGAAAACCGGCGGCAAATCCGAAGCATCATCGCCTGACTCGTCACAGCGAAGAATTTCCTCGATGGCGCCCACCAGTGCCGCCCCGCCCGTCTGGCGAATCAACTGGAGCATCATGCGCAGCGAGCTATTGGCGCCCGCGCAACTGACTCGCTCCCGGTCAACCACATAGGCCCGGCTGGACACTTTCACGTGGGGAAACACCTCCACCATCATGGCGCGGCTTTCCGGGTGGACAGCGCATTCGAAACCGTCCAGCAGATTGGCATCGGCCACAAAGAAGGCGCCGTTCCACAGCCCTCCCAGGATCGCCCCGCACGCCGCATTGGCGCGTAGCTTGCGCCGCAGCAAGGGGTGGCCTTGCAACTTCACGCGAAAGCCCCCGGCGACAATCAGCACGTCCTGGTTCTCCGGCATCTGCGCCAGTTCGATGTCGGTCGAGATGACAATGCCCAGGTCGCTCGTCACCTGCCCTCCTGAAACCCCCACCGTCAGCACTTCATAGAGGGGCATGTCGCTCATCAGGTTGGCCGTCACCAGCGCGTCCACCGCACCGGTGAAAGACATCATCGAGAAGTTGTCCATCAATACAAACGCAACGCGGATCGGCGCCTGACTGGCGGGTGCCGATCCGAGTGGCCGATAAGCCATGTTCTTGTTTTTGAGTACGCTCTCGAATGCGCTTGGCATAGGGCCTCGTTAATACATCAAAGACGATGAGGATTGGCTGTACGTAGGTGCCTTGAGCCGCAGGGCGAAGACGAAGGGCAAACCACGCTATCTTCCAGGCTAATCAAGCCGGCTGCAGTCGCGCCTGCGTCGTCTACCGATCGGTCCGCGCCATGATGGAAAGCCTCAAGTGCCTACGACTTTGGTCGATACACTGACAGTAGGCATGGGCGCTTTTCCCTTCCAGAGACTCGCAACGCCAACCACTGCTGTTTCCGCCGTTCCAACACTTAAAATATTCCGCGGGAGAAGTCATGAATATCAAACAGAAGCTGACATGGGCGTTCGCGGCCATTGCCTGCCTTCCGGTTATCCTGGTGGCGGTGCTTGTCGTGCTGAACCTGCGCGACGCCGCAAAAGCCAACTTCCTGGACAGCAGCGGCCGTGAAATCCGTCAGATCGACAACGGCATGAAGCAGTTCTTCGATGGCATCAGCCAGAACGTCGAACTCTTCGCCAGGGATCCGCGGGTCATCGCCGCCAAGGGCTTGAAAAACTATTCCAGCGCCGACGCCGCACAAGCCCCCTTCCCTGAGATCAATCAACAGCTTCTGGAGATCTTCGAAAGATTCGCCAAGAGCCATCCGACCACCGCCTATCTTTCCGTGGGCATGGATGACGGCGGCTACGCGAGCTGGCCGGACGATCCCAAAATGGCCAAGTACGATCCGCGCGTGCGCCCATGGTACAAGGCCGCCATGGCCGCACCGGGCACGACTGTGCGTACAGACGCCTATTACTGGGCGCCGGATGATGTGTCGCTGATCGGCACCGTACAAACTGTCGCTGACGCCAGCGGCAAATTGGTAGGTGTTGTTTGCCTGGACGTGTCGCTCAAACAGCTCACCGAACTGGTCAAGAACATCAAGCTGGGCGAAAGCGGCTACCTGATGCTGGTCGAAGCCAACGGCAACGTCCTGGTGGACGCCGCCGATGCCAAGCACAACTTCAAGCCGCTGGCCGACCTGGGCCCCAACTATGCCGCGCTGGCCAAAAGTAGCGATGGCGTGACCCAGATCGAAATCGACGGCGTGCCCTACATGGCCAACGTGGTCAGCTCCAAAGGGTTGGGCTGGCGCTTCATCGGCCTGATCAAACGCGATGAAGTGATGGCCGAGGCTTCGAGCCTGACTTGGCTGATCGCCGCCATTGCTGCCGTGCTGGCCGTGGTGTTCGCTGTGGTGGGTGCCAGTTTCGCCAGCGTCATCGTGCGGCCGATTCGCGGTGTTGCCAACGGCCTGCAGGAAATCGCCGAAGGTGAAGGTGACCTCACCCGCAAACTTTCCGTGCAAGGCAAGGACGAAACGGCCACCTTGGCCGGCTGGTTCAACCAGTTCCTGGGCATGATCGCGCAACTGATGCAGCGCATCGGCAGCGCCTCTTCCGACCTGCAAACTGCCGCAGCCGATACCAGCCACGTGGCCCAGAACATGAACGACGCTGCCGGGCGCCAGCGCCAGGCCGTGGAACTGGTGAGCACCGCGTTCAACGAAATGGTCGCCACCGCCAACGAAGTGGCCCGCTCTTGCAGCCAGGCCGCCTCCAGTGCGGATGAAGGCTATCGCGACGTGCACGATGGCCAGCATCACATCGGCGAAGCCACCGGCAGCGTGATGAAACTGAGCGACGACCTGCAAAAGTCGACCCAGACCATGCAGGCGCTGGAACAAGACAGCAAGAACATCAACACCATCCTCGACACCATTCGCTCGATCGCCGAGCAGACCAACCTGTTGGCCCTCAACGCCGCCATCGAGGCCGCGCGCGCCGGTGATCAGGGACGCGGCTTTGCCGTAGTCGCCGATGAGGTCCGAGCGCTGGCCCGGCGTACCGCCGATTCCACCGGCGAGATCGACAGCCTGCTGGGCAACCTTGCTCGGCGCACCCAGGAAGTCACCCAGCAGATGCAAAGCAGCCTGCAGGTGTCGCAAACCAGCGTGGAACGCATCCAACAGGCCCGCGACAGCTTCGACAAGATCCGTAACTCGGTGGACTCGATTCGCGACCAGAACACCCAGATCGCCACAGCCGCAGAGGAGCAGCACCAGGTAGCCGAAGACATCAACCGGCACATCGCGCAGATCCATGCCGATGCCCAGTTGGTCGAGGAATTCGCCCACTCGGCGCAGACCGGTTCGGGGCGCTTGACCGATATTTCCGGGCAGCTCAAGGGCTTGGTGGGGCGCTTCAAGTTCTAAACCGGGCTTACGTCCACTGAAGATCAAATGTGGGAGCGAGCTTGCTCGCGAATGCGTTGTCACAGCCAATGAATATGCTGGATGTGCCGGCCTCTTCGCGAGCAAGCTCGCTCCCACAGGAATATGCGTTCGATGGAAAACAGGCCGCTTTGGCCAGGAACCAGTAGCCAGATCGCTGAGTATCTGCCAGACCACTACCCTTTCGCTTTGATTGCGTACATGCCACCTGCAATCACCAGACACGCCCCCACCACCGTCCATGTGTCTGGTAGCTCGCGTTTCTCCCGGTTCATGGCGCTCCCAGTCAACTCTGGCCGTTGCGCTCAAGCATCACCCACCACCGGGACTTAAAGTCGAAGTGCCAGGGGACATTCCCCCGCTCACAATTCCAAGAATAGAGCCACTTCAATGAGCCTGACCAAATCCCTGCCAGCGTGCCTGGCACTCAGCTTCGCGTCATTTGCCGCCCATGCAACACCAAGTCCGAGGACGAAGTGCTGCGCACCTCGGTGTTCTGGGACGTGGGCAGCGTCTATTCCGACAAGTGCTACCTGAGCACCACCCAGGGATGCGACGGGGTCGACCTCGGCCAGATCAATAAATCTCAAAAACAGAGGATAACGGCCGATACCCAGGATAAGACCCCGCGACTGGGGCGCAGGACAGAACGGTAGGTCAGTCATGACAGAGATTTATTTGCTGATAGCGCACGGCACGGACCAGGGCGAAGCTTACGTCCTGGGCTGGTTCGACGACCGGAGCAAAGCCCGGGAAGTGGCCGAGCAGAAAGAATGGGAAGCGTACCGCGCCAGCCTGAAGGAGAAACATCCATGGTCCAGCCACAAACCGCTGGCGCCGGACCAGACGGACTATCGCCGCTACTGGATCAAGACCATTTCAAAATTCGAGCATGTGCCGGTGCCAAGGTCCTTTGCGGTTCATTGATCACCACGCATGAATATTCAACGAAACGCGCGTTATCGGTAGCGGTCTAGACGATTAAGCCCATCCGATGAGAGCGTTTTTATGTTGAAATTCCTTGGCGGTACCGTAGGTATCATTTTCCTGATTGGCCTGATCGTGGTGATTGCGCTGTTCAAGTTCATTTTTTGAGCGTGGCGGCGGCGATCATTGGCTTGGTGTTCCACCTCCCTGGAGAGCAGATCGCAATAACATGACAATCACAGGGACGGATAAGGCTGACTGGGAGCCGCTGCAGCTTGAATGGCATCAAGGTTTCGCCTTCGTCGACGGTGTGCTGCTGGGCGACGGGCAAGTACCTGATGTGTACATCATGCTCAACCCCGAAGGTGCACCACCCGGCGAGTTAGCACAATCTGCCAGCGCTGGGCACTATCCGCCCTCGCCCTTGCTTGCCGATCAGCCGGTTTGGCGACATCGACGCAACCCGTGGATCTTGCGCGACGCCCTGCGCGATTACTACCTGCTTCCGGCCTACCGGGAACGCCATGGCTACCACGCGCTGCAGGCCCTGCCGTTTCGTTTCGATAACGGCCTGGAAAGCCTCGGCCACCAGTACTGGCGTGACGCAACCGGCGCCTATTGGTTCGGCGACTACGCGATCAGCCAGATCCCCGAGGCACGGCACGACAGCCTGGCCCTGTTGCCAGCGTCACCAGCCTCGGTGACTTCAGCGTCCGCCCTGTTCAGCGACGGGGTGAATATCTTTTTGCAGGGGCATTTTATCGCCAGCGCCACGGTGCGGGTGCGGTATTGCAACCACCCGTCCTATCGAGTGATCGACGGTCAGGTCTACAAGGGCTTCAAGCCCCTGCACCAGAAGGACGGCACGCCGCTGCCGATCGCAAACCCGGACGACTTCCAGATGCTCGCCCATCGCTGGGGCACCGATGGGCAGTCGATCATCGTGCAAGCGCAGCAAGGTTCGAGCATTTCCTATGAATACTTCTACCGCATCGACAGTGCCGACCTGGCGACCTTCACCGTGCTTAACGAACGCTACGCCAAAGACCGACACCGCGCCTATTACCTGACCGGCAAGAGCATTCGCTACGTTGGCGATTTCCACCTGCTCAAATGCTCGCAGCCAGTGTTTGATGAGTGCGGCCGCGTGGTCAGCGCCAGCGAATACGAGGATGACTATTTTGCCGTGGACGACACGTTCGTCTACGTCGCCGGGACCCGCTTGCGTGAAGCCCATGGCCCGAGCTTTCGCCACTTGGGGTTCGACTATTACCGTGATCACCGGCACGTCTACAGGCGCCAGAAACGCCTTGATGTCGACGTAGAAAGCTTCGTAGTGACCCAGCTCTATCGCAATGACCAGGATTACTCGCCCGTGCTGGTCGGTGACAAGCACGGCCCGCTGGGCTCTGGCGGCATCATCGATGCGGCCATGCAACAGGCCTGGGCGCCTTACTTCGAAGCCCATCCGCAGTTGGAGGGTTATTGGTGGCACCGTTTGCAGGCATTGCCTGAAGCCGCGCAACCGCACACGGAAACGCAGCCGTTACAGGCCATCGGTCTCGGTTTCGAACTGGGCGACCAGGTGTATTTCCATGGACGCGTGATCAACGGGCTGGACGCGGCGAGTTTCAAATTGCTGGACACGCATCTGTGCGGCGACGCCCAGGGTTTGTATCTGATCCCGTTTCATAACGCCGAAACCGAGGTACCCGAACGATTTTCCCAGGAACCCGCGGAGCATTTCCGCTCACTGGGTGCGCCCTACCTGACTGACGGTAAGACCGTGTTCTGTCACCGGATTTTTTACCACCTCCCGGAGCCGATTCGTAAGGCGCAAGCGGCCACGTTCGAGTCCTGCGGGCATGGTTGGGCCAAGGATCGGGATGCGGTGTATTACTACGGCGAGGCGAAAAAGCGGCTACACCCCTCGGATACCCGCATTCTCGGCACCTATGCCATCAGCCCTACCCTGATTCTCTCGGAAGGCAAGCCGCTGGAGGTGGCGTTCGATCCTGAGGAGGTCCGCGTGCCCCATCCCGACTTCCTGCAACTGGGCACGCGCAAGTTGTTCTGCCACCGACGCCCGCTGAGCGCCAAGCGGATCGACCTGGCTACCCTCCAATTCCTGAACGACCGCTACGCCCGAGACCAACATCGAATCTATCACTACGACGGCTATGCAACCCTGACCGAGGTCGACGAAGCGCATTATCGCGAATCCCTCGGCCAGCCGGCGGCGAACGCCTAGAACTGCGTCACGACCGTAACGCCTGCCGTGTCAAACCGATCCATGTTCATGAGCGCATCAATGGATTGTTCGAGGCTGATGGTCTTGCCGACCAGTTTTTCAGGCGCCAGCTTGCCGGACGTGATCATCTCCATCATCGCGCCGTAACGGTGAGCCTGCATGCCATGGCTGCCACAGATCTCCAGCTCGTAGGCAATGACTTTGCTCATCGGAATCGCCGGCGTACTCTGGTCCGCCAGCATCAACCCGACCTGGACATGCCTGCCACGCCGTCTCAGATTATTGATGGAGTTGAAGCAGGTCGTTGGATGACCCAGGGCATCCAGCGAAACGTGAGCGCCACCCTTCGTCATCTCGAGCACCGCCTCGGTCACATCCGGCACCCGGCTTGCGTTGACCGTCGCGACGGCGCCGAGCGACTGGGCAAGCTTGAGTTTATCGTCGCAGATATCGATGGCTATAACGTTCGCCCCGATAGCGTGGGCGATCATCACCGCGGACAGCCCCACACCGCCACAACCATGAACCGCCACCCACTGGCCCGCCGTAATCTTGCCTTGATCGACAACCGCGCGGAACGAGGTGACGAAGCGACAGCCCAGGCTCGCCGCCGTGGCGAAATCCATGTTTTCAGGCAGCGCGACCAGGTTCAAATCCGCCTTGTGGATCCCCACATACTCGGCGAAAGAGCCCCAATGGGTGAAGCCCGGCTGAAACTGGCTGTGGCACACCTGCTGGTTGCCGCTATTGCATTCCGGGCACGCCCCACAGCCACCGACAAAAGGGACGGTAATGCGATCGCCCACCTTCCATCTTGTGACATCTTTACCGACCTCAGCCACGATCCCTGCCAATTCGTGACCGGGCACATGGGGCAGTTGAATATCTGGATCATGACCTTTCCAGCCATGCCAGTCGCTTCGGCATACGCCCGTGCCAAGGACCTGAACCACCACACCGTGACGCTCGGGGGTCGGGTCTTCGACGGTCATCAAACGTGGGGGTTGGGAAAAGGCTTCGTAAACTACGGCTTTCATGAGGATCCCTCTACTTTGGAAAAGCGCTATGCCTGAATCCGATAAGCGGCTTGGGCTCAATCTACTATCAGATGGATTGATCACGCAGCACTGATCCGCCCCCCCTGCCTGACACTCCCATGAAAAACCCAATCTTTTTCAGATTGAGCTGGGCCGTTCCGGCATTCGCTAACGGGCCAAAACATCATGGCTCTATGCCACTTATTTCAGCGCCCACGCTTTCAATCGGGCGGTGTATTCACTACATTGAGCATAACCCTGCTCTGTCGACACGGACTGTCATGACTACCCTATCCCCGATCAGCCCTGCCATTCCCATCCAGATCCCGACTCGCTCTGCCGTCGCGGCATCGCCTGCAACAGTGATAGAGAGTGCTGATGCCCTCCCGGCTCGACCATCGGCAACGGTCAGCCTGGGCAACCCCGTGGCCGATGTCGAATCACAGACCTATTCCCGACTCGGGCAACTGCCCGGCCAGGAGATTGTTCGTGTCTGGGAAAAGACCAGTCAGGATGCCGTCACTCGCGTCATGGGGACCAACCCCAGATCGCTGTCGATAGCCAACCGTTTCCACGGCCTGGGCGCAGCCTTGGTGGAGCAGTTCGCCAAGAGTGGTTCGAGCATTTCCCAGTCAGTGCTCCATACCACCACGGACAGGGCTCACAACGCCGCCGAGATAAAATCCGAACAGGCGCTGCTGCACAATAAAGCCGACAACCTGATCACCCTCAGCATCAAGACCGCCAGTGGCAAGACGGTTACCTTCAGCCTGACCAGCCAGGACGATGGACTTGGCGTTCAGGCCACGGTGGACGGGGGCCCGCTGAGCGAGGATGAACTCAAGGCGATTGGTGTGCTTGGCAGCGCCTTCCAGGCCGCTGTCGACGGGTTGACCGCCGAGCCTCCCAAGCTCGACCTGGGCAAGCTGACGCAGTTCGACTCCAGCGTATTGGCATCCATTGATCTGAACGCCAAGCTCAAGGGCGTGGACGGTGAGGACCTGATCCTTGCCTACCGCGCCGACAGTCAGAGGCGCACCACGCAAATGAGTGGTCCGGATGGCGAATTGAACCTGAGCGTGGATCTGAAGAACAGCGCAATCCTGGGCGATGCCAAGCAACAGGCCAACGCACTGAACAGCTACCTCGCCCAGTTTGAGCGAGTGCAGGAGCGTGGCAGCGCCAAGGTTGCCCTGATGGAGATGTTCAAGGACGCCTTCAGCGCCATGAACAGCCACTATCCACAGGGCGTTACCCCGTCACAGTCACTGACCCGTAACGCGACGGACAAAGGCCTGCTGACTGGGCTGGCAGACTTCGAGGCGTCCATCAAACAAACCAACAACGCGTCCAACCCGATGCGCCCGTCAGAAGTCGATAGCTTTGCTTATACCCTGTCGCAGAAAACTGTCGTTGCAGGTTCCATAATGAGCAATCGCAGCGTCGATCAAGTCCAGCAATCGAGTTTATCGGCCAGTTATCACAAGAGCCTGAAGGGCGGGAAAGCACCTGCGATAGGCAAAACGACCGACTCGCAGAACTATCTCTACGTACAAGTGCATGACGAGGCCCGCAGTTCGGCCAGCCTCGCCTACAAGGACGGCCGACTGAGCAAAGCCTCCGTCACGCAAAGCGCCAGCCAGGACACACGGACACAGAAGTACGTCATGGGCAAAATGATTGAAGAGACGGTGGTGCCGAAACAAGCTTCAGCCAGCCGCAGTCACTTGGTATTGCTGGAATACGCCGCCAAGCAAAGCAAGAAGTCCCAGGATGCGCAGGATCAATCCCTATTGAAGGAAGCGCTCGCTACCCTGCACAACTCGGTGCTGCTGCAGGAAAACCCTTCGGCACTGGTGCGTTGAAAGCAAAAGGCAGTCGACTCGGCCTTCAAGATAAAAGTGGATAGCGCCTTCTACGCCAAGGCGTATCTGAGGGGGCCAACGCCGTCCTGCCTAGCGGCTTCAACTCGCCTCGGCATGCCTGGGTAAAGCGATGGAAATCAAGGCGGCCAGCAACACGAATGCGCTTGATATCCAAAGGCATGCGCCCAATCCAAACACCTGGTAAATCCAGCCAGAGAGCACGGTGCCGATCAAGCGCCCCATGGCGTTCGACATGTAATAAAACCCCACATCCAGCGACACGCCGTCTTCCTTGGCGTAGGACACGATCAGGTAGCTGTGCAGCGACGAATTCACGGCGAACAAAGCACCAAAAACCATCAGTCCACCCAACAGCACCATTTGTGGCGACAGCCCGGTGTCCAGACCGAGCGCAATGGCCGCAGGCAGACCCGCCAGTGCAAGTGCCCACAGAAACGCCGCACGACCATCCGGCACGTGACCTCGTTTCTTTCCAGTGATGTTGGGCGCGAAGGACTGGACGATGCCGTAGCCAATCACCCAGGCAGCCAGGAAGCCACCAACCTTCCAGAAATCCCAGCCGAACACGCTGCTCAGGTACACCGGCAAGGCCACCACGAACCAGACATCACGGGCGCCGAACAGGAACATCCGCGCCGCCGAAAGGATGTTGATCGCCCGGCTCTTGGACAGGATGTCACGAAACCTGGGCTTGGCTTTGGCCTTGCCCAGGTCCTTCTTCAACAGGATCAAGCTACTGATCCAAATCAGCGTCAGGCCACCTGCCATGGCCAGCAACGCGCCTTTGAAACCGAGCAATGCCAGCAAAGCTCCGCCAAGAAAGAAGCCGACACCCTTGAGCGCGTTCTTTGAGCCAGTGAGGATCGCCACCCATTGGTAGAGTTTGCCCTGTTGCCCATCGGGGACCAGAAGTTTGATGGAGCTTTTGGCGCTCATCTTGTTCAGGTCTTTGGCGATCCCGGACAACGCCTGAGCCCCCATCACCCAAGGGATGGTCAGCCAAGCTACCGGCACTGTCAGCATCAACAGCGCCGCCACCTGGAGGCCCAGCCCGATGTTCATGGTTCGGTTCAGGCCCAGCCGGGCGCCGAGGTAACCACCCACCAGGTTGGTGATCACGCCAAAGAGTTCGTAGAACAGAAACAACGCCGCGATTTGCAGCGGGCTGTAGCCCAACGCGTGAAAGTGCAGCACCACCAACATGCGCAAAGCGCCGTCGGTGAGGGTGAAGGCCCAGTAGTTACCCGTCACGAGCAGGTACTGCCGCACTGACGGCGCGAGGGCTGACAACGCTTTCATGGCCGCTCCTCAGACTGCCAGACCGACCATTCTGGCCAGTTCGACCGTGCGGTTGGCATAGCCCCACTCGTTGTCATACCAGGCGTAAAGTTTGACCTGGGTGCCGTTGATGACCATGGTCGACAGCGCATCGATGATCGATGAGCGCGGGTCGGTACGGTAGTCGATGGACACCAGCGGGCGCTCCTCAAAACCGAGGATGTCTTTGAGCTCATTCTCGGCAGCGTCCTTGAGCAACTGATTGACCTCTTCGACGGTGGTGGCCCGTTCGACTTCAAAGACACAATCAGTCAGCGACGCATTGGCCAGCGGCACACGTACGGCGTGACCATTGAGGCGCCCACGCAGCTCCGGGAAGATTTCGGCAATGGCGGTGGCCGAGCCGGTACTGGTTGGAATCAGGCTCATGCCGCTGGCACGCGCACGACGCAGATCCTTGTGTGGCTGATCGAGAATGCTCTGGGTGTTGGTCAGGTCGTGAATGGTGGTGATCGAACCGTGGCGAATGCCCAGCTTTTCATGGATGACTTTCACGACGGGGGCCAGGCAATTAGTGGTGCAAGAGGCAGCGGTGACGATACGGTGCTGCGCCGGGTCGAACAGGTGCTGGTTGACGCCCATGACGACGTTCAACGCACCTTTTTCCTTCACCGGAGCGCACACCACCACACGCTTGACCCCCTGGGCCAGGTAAGCCTGCAGCACTGCGACGGTTTTCATCTTGCCGCTGGCTTCGATCACCAGATCGCAGCCCGACCAATCTGTGTCGGCAATCGCCTTGTTGGCCGTGACTTTGATCCGTTTATTGTCAATGACGACGCTGTCGCCTTCGGCGCGGGCTTCGTTGTTCCAACGGCCATGCACCGAGTCGAAGTTGACCAGGTGAGCATGAGTGGCCGCGTCACCCGCTGGATCGTTGATCTGCACGAATTCGAACTCAGGCCAACTCCAGGCAGCCCGCAGAGCGAGGCGACCGATACGACCAAAACCATTGATGCCAACTTTGATAGTCATGTTGTTGTGCTCTGTATCTGTTGTGAGTGGGCGTTCGACTGGGTGTCGAACGGGCCGATGTATGCGATATGGGGTCAGATAGAACGCTGATTGACACGTTTCATGAGTTCTTGCGCCGATTCCTTGCGCTCGGAATAACGATCAACCAGATAGTCCTGACGGTCGCGAAGCAGCAGCGTGAACTTCACCAACTCCTCCATCACATCCACGACACGGTCGTAGAACGGCGAAGGTTTCATCCGACCGTTATCGTCGAACTCCATGTAGGCCTTCGGCACGGAAGACTGGTTGGGAATGGTGAACATGCGCATCCAACGTCCCAGTACCCGCAGTTGGTTGACCACGTTGAACGACTGCGAACCGCCGCACACCTGCATGACGGCAAGGGTCTTGCCCTGGGTCGGACGTACCGCGCCCATTGCAAGTGGCACCCAATCAATCTGCGCTTTGAACACTGCGCTCATGTTTCCGTGGCGCTCCGGAGAGCACCAGACCTGTCCCTCGGACCACAACACCAAGTCGCGCAGTTCTTTCACACGCGGATGATCGTCGGGCGCGTCATCGGGCAGTGGCAAACCTGACGGATTGAAAATCCGCGTCTCGGCGCCGAGGTGCTCCAGCAACCGAGCAGCCTCCTCCACCAGCAGACGACTGAAGGAACGCTCACGGGTGGATCCGTACAGCAGCAAAATGCGCGGCTTGTGGATGGAGGTCTCTTCGATACCGAGTTTGTCCGCCGAGGGGAGATCAACCAGCTCAGTATCGAGCTGGGGAATAGGGTCATCAAACATCGTCTTTGTCCTGCGCAATTATTCCGAAGGCGTCGTCGAAGGCGTAATCAGGCGGTCTGGCTTTCGCAGCAAACGGCTGCACGCACAGGGCGATCACCCATTCCATCCAGGCGTTTGGCATCAGGGCTTAACCAGTGCTTGTTGCTTTCCAGCGTCGTGGTCAGCACGTGATGAACCCAATCGGGGAGATTCGGGTGCAGTCGGTAATACACCCATTGGCCTTGCCGACGGTCCGACAACAGGCCGCAAGTACGCAACTGCGCCAGGTGCCTGGAGACCTTTGGCTGACTCTGGTTCAACGCGCAGGTCAGCTCGCAAACACAAAGCTCTCCTTCACGAGTGATGAGCAGCATGGTGCGCACGCGAGTGTCATCAGCCAGGCATTTGAAAACAGTGACGGGTGTCAGACGGTCAGCCATATCGATTCTCAGCGGACAGGACACGCGCTTTGCTGGTCATTGTGAAGCCTCGATTCATATACGGTTTTTCGAATATATGGTTTTTCAAATAATAGATAAACCCCTCCCATCGGAAAACTCGAAAGTTGCCTGCTAAACAGGCACATCACGAACAAATCGCATCAAGCTGGGCATGATGTAGGCCGCATCCTGGCCGACACCTCTGAGTGTCGCTGAAGCAAAATTCCGTTGTTTCGGCAGACCGACAAAATACAGCCCAGGCAGGTGCTTCGCCTGCCCGTTACGATGAGCCCAATATTCATCGCTTGGGCATTCCAACCCGCTCAAAAATTTCAGGTTCGGGCGAAATCCTGTAGCAAACACCAAACTATCAACCTCAGTGTGCTGCCCATCAGACCAGATCACGCCGGTTGGGGTTATCGCCTCGAACATCGGCTTACGCTCGAAAAGCCTTTGCTTGAGGGCTCGACGATAGATGCCGTCATCAAGCACCGGCGTACTTTGATCACTCAACCAACGGGTCTTTTCCAACCCTGACCACTTCAACCACGTGTGAAAATCCAGGCCGAGTATCTTTTGCGGAAAAAACCGAATGGGCTCCCTGCTTGCCAGCACGACGTTGCTCACATGGGCCAGTTCATAAGCAATTTGAACAGCCGAGTTTGCAGCACCGACCACAACCACTCGCTGCCCACCAAAGCCATCGGCATTTCGATATTCCGCGCTGTGCAAACTGCGCCCAAGAAAGCCCTGAAGCCCTTGAATATCGGGAATGAAAGGCTGATTGAATCCTCCCGTGCAGACGATCAGCGCCTTGGAGCAAAAGTTTTCCCCATCGTCCGTTTGAAGCTGAAACAGCCCGCGCTCTCTGCGTACATGCTGTACGCGGGTGGACTGACAAACTGGCAATTTGAATGCCTTTGCATAGTCTTCCAGATAGCGCACGACCTCATCACGAAGTGGGTAATGATCAGGTTCCGCCGGGAAGCGCATGCCCGGTAATGACGAGTAAGCCGCTGGAGAAAAAAGCTTCAAACTGTCGTAGTAATTGCGCCAATTCCCTCCCGGAGATCGCTCAGCATCCAGAATCAGGAACCTGAGGTTGTGCTGCTGCAAGTGCCAACCGCACGCTAATCCTGCCTGGCCCGCGCCAATCACGATGACATCCAGGACTTCATTCGTTACATTCATATATGCACACTCATGCACACTACAAGGCAAAAAAATATCAGGACGTACCTGGGCAACAGAACGGGGCCAGGCTTTTCATATGCTCAAGAATGGCTTCGAGGCGTGCCACCACCGCCGGACCATCCACCTCGTAGAACATCTGCCTGCTGACCTTGGTGCCGCGGACGATACCTGCCTCTAACAGCACTTGCAGATGTCGGGAAACAACTGAACGTTCCTGGGGCAACCCTTGGGCAATTTCGGCGATATCGGCGCGCCCCAGTTGCATCACACGCTTGAGCACAGCGACACGCGAAGGCTCGCAAAGTGCCTTGAAGAAAGCGCCATCGAGCGACTCGATGGCGGCGTCAATTGCGCGGGTTCGGTGAAGGATTCGATCAGTCATGCAACCGACTATATGTGCATGCTTATGCACGCGTCAATACTCTGCAATGACACGCCCTCCCCCAGGCAGTGCGCTTTCTGGAAGGCCTACAGCCTAGGGAGCAAGATGTCCGTACCCGGCTGCACGGGTGAAGTCGGCCAGATGCCAAATATCACCGTTCGCCCCCCAAGTACCATCGACCACATCCTGGATCTGTATTGAGGTCAGCAACTGGCGCTGATCCTCCGTTGTCAGGCTCGATTGTATTGCGCAATGCAATTCACGCACGTAGCGCTGGCGCATCGGCGCATCAAGAACGCCGGCAGGCACCTTGACGATGACAATGCATGGAACGGCCCTGGCATGAGGAGCAACGCCTCCGCACAGCCATTCATCGGCCTGAATTTCCTCAATGAGCACCCAGCACAAAGCACGCTGCTGAGGAGCATCGCCCATGTGTTCATTAAGCATTGCCACGTCGCTCACGCTTCGAAGCAGTTGTTGGCGCTGTGGCTGATTGAAAGCGCCCGTAGGCACCTTGATCAAGATGTTTGGCATGGCGAAACCTCACTGTTAACTGGAAGCGCCATTGGGCCAGTTATCTCTCCACGCCATAAGCGACCGATTCGTCTTCTTTCGGGCATAATCGGACAATGTACGATTTCACTGTTCTAGTCTTTCCCGAGTCGTTCGCCTCAAGCGTCGCGGCCACCCTGGACATCCTCGGCACCGCCGCGACACTTGCGCAGCGCCAAGGCCTTGCCGTGCCACGCTGGCGAGTTTGCGGGCCGCAGCCAGGGCTGATTACGCTAGGGCAAGGCATGCAACTGTTGGTCGACGAACTGACGACAGACGTCGAGGACAACTCCTGCTGGGTCATTCCGGGCCTTGGCATCAGCGACCTCGACGCGCTGCTGCAGCGTCTTGAGCAAGACTGGGTACTGCAGACACTGCCAGCGCTGAGGGCACATGTGAATGAAGGCAAGGAGATTGCCGCCTCGTGCTCGGCTGTCTTTCTCCTGCATGCCGCAGGATTGCTGGACGGTCGAAAGGTAACGACCTCCTGGTGGCTCGCCCCTTGGCTGTCGAGCATTGCGCCTGACTGCATTGTCGACCCCAACGTCATGGTGCTTTGCGACCCACCCTTGACGACCGCTGGCGCAGCCTTCGCGCAAACCGACCTGATGCTGCACCTGCTGCGCAGACGCCTGTCGCCGACGCTCGCCGACTATGTGGGCAAGGCTCTTCTACTCGACGGCCGACAGTTGCAATCCCCATTCATCAACCCAGCGATCATGGCCCGGGGCAATACACTGGTCGCCAACCTCACCGCTTACATAGAAGCCTGCCTGCCCCACCCTCCCAGCGTTCCGAGCCTTGCAGCGTACGTCGGCATGTCTGAGCGAACGCTGTCCCGGCACCTTCGAAAAGCAACCGGCCTTTCAACCCAATATTTGATCCAGCGTGTGCAGCTGAACAGGGCCCGCGTGCTACTGGAAACCAGCAGACACTCCGTTGAATCTATCGCCGAGCAGGTGGGATACCAGGATGCCACGGCCCTACGGCGACTTATGCGCCGCCTGTTGAACGCATCCCCAAGACAACTGCGCCAGTAGCTCAAATGAGTACCGCACGAAGCGCATCTACCTCCGCGAGCCTCTGACCAACGTGCTGGAGCTGGACTTTCCTGCTTCCACACCGCAACCGCCAGCCTGCGCGCCGCTGAAGAGCGAGAGCAACCGCACAGTCTGATGACGAGCCCTAGTCCAAACTGATCTCAATGTCTTTTGGGAATACGAGCTTTCCATACCAGCCGTGCCCGGCCGTAAGAATGGCCGTTTTTATTGGCGCTCGCTGCAATCGAATGCCTACAAGTGCTTACCAAGAGCCAATTACTGGCGCTGGTAGGCGAACATGTGCTGTACGTAATCAGCTTTCCCGAGAGGTACGCCGTTATGACGAAGGATGTTGTACGCCGTGACTAGATGAAAATAGAACTGTGGCGTGACCCAGTTCACCGCGTATTCACTGCCGGTCATATCGAACGTTATGCCATTTGGTAGCGCGATAGCGATTTGTCGCTCTGCACCTTCATCCACCTGGGCACGGTCCACCGAAGCAAGAACCGCCAGAGTACGCTCGATCAGTGCCTTCGCTGCAGCCAAGTTTTCGGGGGGAGCGAGCGATTGCAACGGCTGCTGTGTAAGCCGCTGGACCGCCTCCTGCGCCTGAGTACAAGCATACTGAACTTGTCGGGCTAGATTGTGCATATCCGGTGCAAGCCGAGCTTCAAGCAGAATTTGCGAGTCATAGCCGCGTTCACGAGCGCCAGTCTCGCCCTTAGACAAAAGAGACGATAGGGATCGCAGCATCTGTGCGAAACAGGGGATGGTAACTGAGTAGACCGACATATCTTTTCCCTAAGTAGTCATTCAAAGCGGGCACAAGCGACCAGCCTTTCTTCCGTCCAGCGGGCTGAATGCTAGCAGATTGCTGCACTTCATCCGCCAACAGCAGCGTCTTCTTCCCCGACACCACCCGAATGCACTCTCCTCCGTGCCCAACGGCGACCAGCGGAAAGGTTCGCGAGCCCTACCCGATGACGTGGGAAGAGCAATCGATCCTCTTCGGGGAATTGCCGGCGCACCTGCAGACAATGGACTTGTTCAAGGTGAACACAGGTTGCCGCGAGCAAGAAGTCTGCAAGTTGAGATGGGATTGGGAGATTCCGGTGCCGGGACTTGGCACCAGCGTGTTCCTGATTCCGTCAGACTTCGGCGGCAGGAACGAGCGGTCGGGTGTGAAAAACGGTGATGAGAGATTGGTCGTGCTTTGAAGAGGAAGCAGGCGTGAAAAATCTAGGAGTCACACAAAAATCACGCACATGAAAAAGGCCAATGCTGTGAACATTGGCCTAAGTCATTGAAAAATATGGTCGGGACGGAGTGATTCGAACACTCGACCCCTAGCACCCCATCTCCTTTTTCATACTTCTTGAAAGATCCCAAAATTTTACTCTGGATTTTTCTAAGCTAGTATTTACTTGAGCTCCAGCGATGTTCTGCTCTGCGAGAGTCCAGGAACGTCCATCAAGAGCCGACGTTTTTGTGGGGGTAAAAGTAGGGATAACCTATTTTATGGCCAAAATCACCATCAAAGAACTCGAGTCGCTGACCGCTGAAGATGCCGGCCGAATCCTCAGGGAGGATGGCAATCTCGCCGGTCGAATTTCGGTGCGTAAGGACGGAGTGTCGGTCAGTTTTTTCTATCGTTATTGGGGTAATCCTTTGGACATTCAGACTGACTGAGCACCGCTTGCTGGCCTATCAACGCTTGAGCTGAAATACAGAGGCCGCCTTATAACAAGCCAACAACACACACGTGAAAAAGCCCGACGCTGAAATGCTCGCCGGGCTTTTCCCGTCATTGTTCGGCAATGACGGCGTATCGGGTTTAAGGCAAAGGATCGAACTTCAAACTGCTGAGGCTCTGCACTTTATCCTCGCGAACCATTTTGTACTCGGTGTTCGGGCCGATCCAGCGATCCCAGATTGCGTCGATCTCCCCGGCTTTTTCCATTGCCGCCAATGACTCGTTGACCTTGGCGAGGAATGCCGGCTCATCCCGGCGCATGCCCGCGCCAATCGGTTCGAGCGCCATCGGCTCCTTGGCAAGCGCCAGTTCCACGCCACTGGCCTTGGCTTGATTGACCAGTTTCAAAGCGGTCATGGTGTTGGTCACCAGGCCCACGACCTTGTTTTGCTGCAAGGCCATGTAGGCCGAGCCGGTGTCCTGGAATGTTACCGGCGTGGCCCCGGCGATACGGATCGACTGCTCGGACGTCGAGCCTTTGGTGGAGCTGATGCGCTTGTCCTTGAAGAAGCTTTTCGGTTGACCGGCGTTGACCGCGCGCACCACCAGCGTTTCCTTGGCGATGTAGTACGGGTCGCTGAACTGGATCTGTTCGGCGCGGGTCTTGGTGTAGGCCAGGTTGGCGAAGATCACATCGACGCGGCCCATCTTCACTTCAGGAATCCGTGCTTCAACAGACAGCGGTTTGAGCTCCAGTTCCACCCCTATTGTCTTGGCCAGGGCCTTGCACAAATCGACGTCCATCCCTACCAGTTCGCGGGTTTTCGGATCGGGTGCGGAAAAAGGCGGCACGTCAGCATACACACCGCAGCTCATGGACTTCTTGGCCATGATGTCGCTCAATTGATCGGCCTGGGCGACCGCAACAGCCAAAGGACCTAACGCCAGCGTGACAAACAGATGCTTCATACGCATGGAAAAACTCCTGGGATTGAAAAGTCTGATGGCAGAGGTAACAAAACCGCTGCGGCTCAATGGGCGCGCAGATCGGCGATAAATCGTTGCGCTCGGGGGTGCGAGGGTTGGTTGAAGAAGCTCTCGGGCGTGCTCTTTTCCAGAATCTGACCCGCGTCCATGAACCAGATGGTGTCAGCCACTTCACGGGCAAAATTCATCTCGTGAGTCACGCACATCATGGTCATTCCATCCTTGGCCAAACTCTTCATGACGTTCAGCACTTCCCCAACCATTTCCGGGTCGAGTGCGCTGGTGGGTTCATCGAACAGCATTACCGGCGGCTCCATCGCCAGTGCCCGGGCAATCGCCACCCGTTGCTGTTGACCGCCGGACAACTGCGCCGGATAGGCGCCAGCCTTGTGCGCCAGCCCTACCCGATCAAGCAAGGTCATGGCCTGCTGCTTCGCGGCCGAGCCTTTCAGACCGCGAATTTTGCTCGGCGCCAAAGTGATGTTTTCCAGCACCGACAGGTGCGGAAAAAGGTTGAAACTCTGGAACACGAAACCCACCCGACTGCGCAGCCGGTTGATGTGCGCGTCAGTGCCGTGCACGTCCTGACCGTCGAACAGGATCTGGCCCTTCTGAATGTCTTCCAGGCGGTTGACCGTGCGGATCAGCGTCGACTTGCCGGACCCTGACGGACCACACAACACCACCACCTCGCCGGGTTTCACCTCGGCGGTGATGTCGGTCAGTGCGTGGTACTCGCCGTACCATTTGTTGATGTTTGAAAACATGATCATTGGATGCATGGACGCAACCCTCTTCAATTATCGATGGCCAGCAAGGGATCGGCAGCCACGGCCGGACCACCGTTGCCCAGACGCTTGCGAGCGATACGGCGCTCCACCCAGCCGGCCAGATGCGTCAGGCCAAAACAGAGCAGGTAGTAGATGATCGCCAGGATAAAAAACACCTGGAACGGCTTGGTCAGTAGCTGGTTATTGACCTGGTTGGCAGCGAAGGTCACCTCCTGGACGTTGATCACATAGCCCAGCGAGGTTTCCTTGATGATCGAGATGAATTGGCTTATCAGGCTCGGCAGCGCGTTGTAGAGCGCTTGCGGCAGGATCACCCAGATCGTCGTGCGCAGGTAACCGAGGCCCAGTGCGCGGGACGCTTCGTACTGACCCGGCGGTAACGCCTGGATGCCGCCACGAATGATTTCGCACAGGTAGGCGCTCTGGTAGATCACCAACGTGCAGAGCATGGTGACGAACCCGGTGATGTTGTGACCGATCAACAACGGCACCAGGAAGTAGGTCCAGAAAATCACCATCAGCAGCGGAATACCGCGTAGCACATAGACCCACACCGTGGCCGTCCAACGCAGGCCCTTCCACGGCGAAACCCGTGCCAGCGCCAACAGCAAACCGAACGGGAATGCCAACAACAGAGCCAGCGCCGCCAGGATCAAGGTGCTGGCCAAACCACCCAAGGGGCCATGCGGGTATTGGCCGATCAGAAACAGCGTCCAGTTGTTTTGCACAATCGAGAAAAGATCGAACATGCTCATCTACCTCGCCAGCGCTTTGTTGAAGCGCCGCGCCAACAATGCGCCGAGCCCCATCAACAGCAGTGAAAAGACCAGGTAGAACACCGTGGCAACCAGGTAGGACTCGAACGTGCGGAAGGTGTAATTCTCGACTTCGCGGGTGGCGTAGGTCAGTTCGACCACGCCGATGGCCATGGCCAGGCTGGTGTTCTTGAACAACAGCACAGTGTGGTTGATCAGCGAGGGCAGGCAATTACGCACGCCCTGCGGCAGGATCACGTAGCGCATCGAACGCACATAACCCAGCCCCAGCGCTCGGGATGCTTCGGTCTGCCCCGCCGGAATGGCACGCAAGCCACTGCGGATGTCTTCACAAAAATACGCGGCCTGGCACAACCCCAAGGCAATCACCGAGAACAGGTATTCAGTGCTGTAGTTGGCCAGCCACAACTGAGTGGATTCGCTCAACAGCGTCGGCACACCGAAGTACCACAGCATCAATTGCACCAGCGTCGGCACGTTGCGGTGATAAGACACGTAACCGGCCACCAGACGATCAGCGAGCTTGTTGCCGGTCAGGCGAACGGTCACCAGCAACAGCGCCAGGGCCATTGCCAGCAGCCAGGCGAACAGCGCCAGTTGTAGAGTCGTTTCGATGCCCTTGACGATCAGCTCGGCATATTCGCCTTGCAGAACCGCGGCCAAATCGAAGTCATGCTTCATGATCAATCCCTACGGGCATTGGGCTAGGGCAGAATTGACAAGCGTCTGGCGAGCCATGACGTGAGTACCGCGTGACGGATTGATCCGTTCTTCTGGGGGCGTCCGTTGCCAGGAAATCTCAGCCCTGGTAATCCTGTGGGCGAGCCGTGGACAGACCGCCGGGCACTTGCAGGGTCGGGGTGATTTCCATGTGCCCGACGTTCACCGCAACCGGGGCGGCGATGGCAAACGCGATGGCATCGGCGATGTCCTTGGCCTGGGGCAGCTCGAAGCCTTCGACGAAGCGCTTGTAGGTCTCTTCGGAGTCGCCATGGACGTGGGCAAAAATATCGGTGGCCACGCGGCCCGGGCAGATCTCGGTGACCCGCACCCGCTTGCCGAACGCGTCGATACGCAGTTGCCGCGAGAGCATGCTCACGGCGGCTTTCGTCGCGTGGTACGTGGAGTTGCCGCCGAAGTTGTATGCGCCGGCAATCGAACTGATGTTGATGATATGGCCGCAATCACGCTCGACCATCCCCGGCAACGCCAGGCGTGCCAGGTGCAGGACCGCCCGCAGGTTGACGTCGATCAGCAAGTCGATGCCTTCGGCGTCCGCCTTGAGAATCGAGCCCGGTTTATCGACACCGGCGTTGTTCACCAGAATGTCGAACTGCTGGGTTTCGAACAAACGGGTCAGCCCGGCCAGGTCAGTGACATCGATGGCGTGCGCGATACAGCCGGTCTTGGCCGCCAGTTCTTGCAGCTTGTCGGCGCTGCGGGCCAATGCGTGTACCTGCACGCCTTCCTGACACAGGCGTTCGACGACGGCGGCGCCGATCCCGGAAGAAGCACCGGTCACCAGCGCGGTTTTGTAATCTGAAAATGGCATGAAGTTGTCCTCGTATTACGTGTGCGGATCACTCGGTGATCGCGATGACTTCGACTCTATCCAGCCCTGAAGCCGTGGACCAAGACGGAATGACTGTGTGGCAATAAGCCCTGCTTATGACCGTGCAACCGTTACGCCAACAGCTGCGAAATGGGTGTGACGCAACCACCCGCCAGCTCGATTTCTCGACGGATGGTGCGGGCCAGTTCGACGGCGCCAGGCGTATCGCCGTGCAACAGGATCGAATGCGCCGGCACCGCGATGTGCTTGCCGTTGAGCGTGGTCACGGTACCCTCCTCCAGTAACTGTCGAACCCGCTGCAGCACGTCCGCCGGTTCCTTGATCACCGAGCCCGGCACCTTGCGCGGCACCAGCAGGCAGTTATCGTCGTAGGCGCGGTCGGCCAAAAACGTGGTGGCGACCCGCAACCCACATTTGTCAGCAGCGTTCTCGATGGCACGACTGCTCGATGAGCTGATAATCAGTGTCGAATCGAACGCTGCCACCGCGCGCACCAAAGGCTCTGCCAACGCCGCATCGGCGGCGACCATATTGCCCAGCGCGCCGTGAAAGCTCATGTGCGTCATGCGGTGGCCATTGACCGCCGCCATCCCGGCCAGCGCGCCGAGCTGATACACCACGTAGGTCGCCAGTTCCTTGAGCTCGATGTTCATCTGCCGCCGGCCAAAACCCATCAAGTCGGGAAAACCCACATGGGCGCCCAGATCGATACCGCCTGCCTTGGCCAGCCGCACGGTGTTGTCCATGATCAGCGGATCACCGGCATGGAAACCGCACGCCACGTTGGCCGATGAGATCAGGCTCATCAACGCTTCATCCTCACCCATGCGCCACGGGCCGAAGCCTTCGCCCAGATCAGCGTTCAAATCAATCTTCATCACTTGCCCTCGCTCGTCATGCCGCATCCAGGCGCATGAACGCCTCTCCATAACCGACGGTCGTGCCACACACCGTCAACACCGCCGCCAGCCGTCCGGCCTTCTGGCTGCGCACCGGCAGCAGCAAGTCGCCGACTTGCAGCAACGCCACCAGCTGCCCTTGCTCCACTCGACTGCCGACCGATGCCAGCACCTCGTTCTGTTGCGGATGCGTTAGTAACAACTGGCCCAGACCGGGGCTCTTCAACAACAATTCATCTGTAACCTTTGGCGCCATGGGGGTTGCGATTTGAATGGGTGCTACCACCTCGTCGACACAGCGCTTGAGCAGTAAATGCAGCCCCGGACGGCGGATTTCTGCGCCGGCCAGGTGGGTCTCCTTGAGCCACACCGCCAACTGGCGGATTTCCTGATTTGTCATGGTCGAATGTCCTTAACACGAGGCCAGCCCGTGAAGATCGACCAAGCGGCTGACCTCCGCGAGATAGCGCGAATTATCTTCCAAGGCCGCAACGGCTTCGGCATAGCTGCACTCGATAAACCGCACCTTGCTGCCAATCGGCGCCTGACCCAAGCGCCACAGATCGGCCTCGATCACCGTGCCGAATTTCGGGTAACCGCCGCTCGGTTGCGCGTCACGCATCTGAATGATCGGCTGGCCACCGTGGGGCACCTGAATCACGCCGGGGACGATGCCGTGGGAACGGACTTCCATCGGCACCTTGGGCAAGATCGGCGCGCCTTCGAGCCGGTAGCCGTAGCGGTTGCTCTGGGTCGTGACCTTCCACTCGCCCGCCCAGAACGCCACACGGGATTCGTCCAGAAAACACTCGTATTCGGCCGCAGGCAGGACGCGCATGGCCGGTAATCCATCGAGTTGCAACGCCAGCGCCTGATTCGGGGACACGACGCCGAAATCCGTAGGCAGTGCACTCAGGCCTGGACGCAGCGCTGCAACCCGGTCGCCCTGCTGCAAGGCTCGCCCCTGTAAGCCTCCGAATTCACCGCGTAATTGAGTGCTGCGCGAACCCAGCACCTGCGGCACGTCGACACCGCCGGCCAGGCATAGATAAGCGCGGCTGTCGGAGGTCGGAAAGCCGAGGTTCAACACCTGGCCTTCCCGCGCCTGCGTCACCCAGGATGGCGGCAATGGCTGGCCGTCGAGGGAGGCCTCGCAAGCCGCGCCGGTCACCGCAAAGGCGCAGTCTTGAACAAACCGCACATCGAATGGGAACAGCGGGATTTCGATGGCCGCTGCGCCCTCGGGATTGCCCAGCAGCAGATTGCCCAACGCCAGCGCCAAATGGTCCATCGCACCGGAGGTTCCCACCCCGTAACCGAGGCTGCCAAAGCGGCCGAAGTCCTGCACCGTGGCCAGGGCGGTGGCCGATAAAATCTCGATCATCGAATGATCCTCTCGATGCGCAAGCGCAACATGTCGCCCGGCCTGAGCATCGCCGGAGGGTTTTGGGTCGGGTCAAAAAACGCCATTTCGGTGCGGCCGATGGTGTTCCAGCCACTGGGGCCGGCGGAGGCGGAGACGCCAGTCTGCACCCCGCCAATCGATACCGAGCCGGCGGCTATGCTGATCACCGGCACTTGGCGTCGTGGCGTGGCCAGGCGCGAATCCATGCCGCCGAGGTAGCAGTAACCGGGATGGCTGCCCAAGGCATATACCGGGTACAACGGCTCGCAATGCAGATTGGCGATGGTCTCGATGTCCAGCCCGGTGTGCGCCACCACATCATTGATGTGCGGGCCGAACTCGCCACCGTAGACCACCGGCAATTCAACGATTCGACCTTCCAGTGGCAATGGCCGACTGGCCTCCCACGCCTCCTGCAATCGCTCGCACAAGCCATTGATGTCGCGTGGCGGCTTGATGAACGTCAGCATCAGGTTGTTCATGCCTGGGACCGCTTCGTGGATCTCGGCCCACTCCCCGGCCTGCAAAGCCAAGCTCCAAATGCGTTGTTGCGGCGCTAGATCGAGTTCGCCCGGCGCCTCGAACAGCAAGGCCGTGGAGCCCAGCAGGCTGATGTGCGGACGCGGCGATACAGATGCTGTGTTCATGTCGGACTCCGTTGTTGCAGCCAGCGCTCCAGGTGATGAATGTCCACGCCTCCGGCACAGAACGCCGGGTCGTCGAGAATGTCGCGGTGCAAGGGAATATTGGTCGAGATGCCTTCCACCACCAACTCACTCAGGGCCAGGCGCATCCGCGCCATCGCCTCATCGCGCGTGGCGCCGTGGGTGATGACCTTGGCCACCATCGAGTCGTAATACGGTGGCACCCGATACCCGGTGGTGACGTGGGAATCGACCCGAACGCCAAAGCCACCGGGGACTTCCCAGCGCTGGATCAACCCCGGCGTGGGCATAAAGGTGATCGGGTCTTCGGCGTTGATCCGGCATTCCAGGGAGTGGCCATTGAGCTGGACGTCTTGTTGGCGCAGTTCCAGTACTTCGCCACGGGCCATGCGCAATTGCTGTTGGACGATATCGATGCCAGTGGTCATCTCCGTCACCGGGTGTTCGACTTGCAGCCGGGTGTTCATTTCGATGAAGAAGAACTCGCCGTCCTCGTACAGAAATTCGAAGGTGCCGACGCCGCGATAGCCGATCTGCCGGCACGCGGCGGCACAACGCTCACCGACCTTGGCGATCAGTTCCGGATCAATGCCCGGCGCCGGCGCCTCTTCCAGAACTTTCTGGTGCCGACGCTGCAACGAACAATCGCGGCAACCCAGCCAGATCGCATGCCCATGGGCATCGCACAACACCTGGATTTCCACATGCCGTGGATGGCCGAGGAACTTCTCGATGTAGAGTTCCGGGTTGCCGAAGGCCAGCCGCGCTTCTTCGCGGGTCAGGGCGATGGCATCGAGCAGTTCGCCCTCTTCTTTCACCACGCGCATGCCACGACCACCGCCACCACCGGCCGCCTTGACGATGACCGGGTAACCGATTTCCCGAGCGATGGCGAGGATGCTCGCATCGTCGGCGGGCATCACTGAATCCGGCCCGGGTACGCAGGGAACACCGGCTTCACGCATCGCCCGTTTGGCCGCGACCTTGTCGCCCATGGTGCGAATGCACGCCGCGCTCGGGCCGATGAAAGTCAGTCCTGCGTTTTCTATACGCTTGGCGAACCCGGCGTTCTCCGACAGAAAACCGTAACCCGGATGAATCGCCTGAGCGCCGCTGACCTTGGCGGCGAACAGCAGCGCCGCCTGGTTCAGATAACTCTGGCCCGGTGACGCCGGTCCGATGCACAGGGCCTGGTCAGCGTTTTGCACATACTGGGCGTGACGATCAGCCTCAGAGTGCACGACCACGGTTTGTATCCCCAGGCCATGGCAGGCTCGCTGAATGCGCAGGGCGATTTCGCCACGGTTGGCGATCAGCACTTTGTCGAACATTGAATTCACCTGAAAGAGGATGGGCTTGGAATCAGTCGAAACGGAACAGCGACTGTCCGGCTTCGACTTCGTCGCCACTGTGGGCAAGGATCGCGGAGACCCGACCACCGATTTTGGCCTTGACCGGGTGGAACATTTTCATCGCTTCGAGGACCGCCAGGGTTTGCCCTGGCTCGACCTGATCACCGACCGCGACAAACGGTGCCTCTCCTGCCGCGGGCGTCAGATGCAGGACGCCATACAGGCTGGCCTTGATCTCGGTAGCGGCCATCGCCAGGGTTCCTGGTGTGGGCAAATCCGCGGTCGGTGTCGGCCAAGGCTCTGCCGTCGACTCGGTCGTCACGACCTTCCCAGCCTGTTTGAAAAGGCGAATCGTACTGTCGCCTTCAGTCAGACTCAGTTCGAGCAGATCGGATTCGGCGAGCAAATCGATCAACCCCTTGATGCGTTCTGAATCCATGCGTGAGCCCCTGCCTGTCGAGCATGTCTTAAGTGGATGGGGTCAATGTAGCGAGCCCTTCCATCGGCGACCAAGACGCTTTGGCTTTGGGGTGATAAGCCGTCCTTATGACCGTTCAGATCAAGCTGCCGCGCATCTCCGCGACCAGTTCCAGCAGGATTGCCTTGACCGCTTGAGCCGGCACCGACAACGGCAGGTGCCCGGACAGACACAGCGCCAGGGGCGCCTCGATTTCAGGCTCGACAATTCGGCACATGTGCACCGACGTGGCCGCGACCATCACCCGCGCCGAGGATTCGGGCAGGATGGTCGAGCCAAAGTGCTCGGCGACGGCGGCGGTCAACGTGATCGATGATTCGATTTCCGCCACCACCCGCGCGCTCAGGCCAATGCGCTGGAAAGCTTCATCCGCCAGTCGCCGCATGACGTTGTAGGGACGCGGCAGGAGCATGTCCATGTCCGCCAGTTCAGCCAGCGGGATCTCTTCGAGAGAGCTGATCGAAGGATCGGCACTCACCAGATAGAGGTGCTCGCGCAGCAGCGAGACGAAACTCAAGCCATGGACTTCGCGCCCGCCATAGAGCACGGCCATGTCCATCCGGCCGTTCATGATCAACTCGCTCAAGGTGGTGCCGAAGTTTTCGTTGAGGTACAGCAGAATGCCCGGATGGCGTTCGCGCACCCTGCGCAGCAGCGGCAGTGACAGCGTCGATGCCGCAGTGCCTGGCGCCAGGCCGACCGAGACCTGCCCGGACAACGCCTGCCCCGTGGCATTGATGTCACTCTGAGCCTGTTCGCATTGACGCAGAATGATCTGGGCATGGCCATAGAGCACCTTGCCTGCCTCGGTCGGGGTGACGCCGCGTTTGGTCCGAATCAGCAACTGCTGTTGCAACTCCGCTTCCAGCGTAGCCAGTTGCTGACTGAGTGCCGGTTGCGCGACATGCAGCACATCGGCGGCCTGGGTCATGCTGCCAATATCGACGAGCTTCACGAAATACTTCAAACGGCGCAGGTTCACGTTGGCGGTGCTCTTGCTCGAAAAAGGAAGACAGCCCATAGGCTTTAGCAAGAGCCAGGCCAGCCACGAGACGTCGCGCGCGGGGTTAACGGCAAGACCCAAACCATAAGCCTTTGCTATGGCTGGATCGTAGTGGCCGTGAATGACACCCGCCACGGGCAGCCAGGCTTGATCGCACCGTCTTGGTGCAAGGGCTGTTCAGTTCCAGCCATAAGCGATGCCTATCCGACCAGAACGATCTCATCTTATGGCTGCCCGTGTAGCGACTCGTACTGTAGGACCTCGTCAACGCCATCAACGAGGAACGACACGTGACCGCCTCCCGCATCGCCGCCCGTGTGCAACGCATCAAACCGTCCCCCAGCAGCGCTGCTTCCGACCGTGCGAACGAACTTCGCCGGCAGGGCAAATCCATCATCAATCTGGTGGTCGGCGAGCCGGACTTCGATACCCCGGCGAACATTCGGCAAGCAGCGAACGCCGCCATCGAACGTGGCGAAACCCGTTACACGCAAAATGCCGGTACCCCGGAACTGCGGCAGGCCATCGTCGCCAAGCTGGCACGGGAAAACGGCCTGACTTATGCGGCGAATCAAATCCTGGTCACCAGCGGCGCGAAGAGTGCGATCTTCAATGCCTTCGCAGCCACCCTTGGCGCCGGCGATGAAGTGCTGATTCCGGCACCGTACTGGGTCTCGTACCCGGATATGGTGCTGGCCTGCGAAGGCGAACCGGTTACCCTCGCCTGCCCGGAAGAACACGCCTTCAAGCTGACCCCGGAGCAACTGCGCGGCGCGATCACCGAACGCACTCGCTGGTTGCTGCTTAACTCGCCGAGCAACCCGACCGGCGCCAGCTACAGCGCTGCCGAACTGCGCGCGCTGGCCGATGTGCTGCTCGATCATCCACAAGTGTTGCTGATGACCGACGACATCTACGAACACATCCGCTACGAAGGCCTGGACAACCCGCACATCCTCGCCATCGAACCGGCGCTGACCGAGCGCACCCTGGTGGTCAACGGCGTGTCCAAGACCTATGCCATGACCGGCTGGCGCATCGGCTACGCCGCAGGCCCGGCCGACCTGATCGGCGCCATGGCGACCCTGCAATCTCAATCGACCAGTAATGCCTGCTCAGTCAGCCAGGCGGCCGCGGTCGAGGCGCTCAACGGCGACCAGGCCTTCGTCAAGGAAAGCGTGGCGGTTTACCAGCAACGTCGGGATCGCTGCCTGGACCTGCTCAACGCCATCGATGGCCTGAGTTGCCGCAAACCCGATGGCGCGTTCTATCTCTATGTGAACTGCTCCGGGCTGCTGGGCAAATCAACCCCTCAAGGCAAGCGCCTGGACACCGACTACGACGTGGTCATGTATCTGCTGGAAAGCCAAGGTGTGGCGGTGGTGGCAGGTACCGCTTATGGCCTGGCGCCGTTCTTCCGGATGTCGATTGCCACCGACATCAAGACCCTCGACGAAGGTTGCTCGCGCATTGCTGCTGCCGTTGCAGCGTTGAGCTGAGGACTGACGATGGCCGTGGCGACCCACCCTCCCCTGAGCTTCAAACAGGCCCTGCTGGCGATGCTCGGCATCTCGTTGGTGCTGATGCTTTCGGCGCTCGACCAGACGGTGATCGGCAACGCCTTGCCGAGCATCGTCGCCGAGCTCAAGGGTTTTGAACTCTACGCCTGGGTTGCCACGGGCTACATGCTGGCGTCAATCGTCACTATCCCGATCTTCGGTCGATTAGGGGATTACTACGGGCGCAAGCCCTTCGTGATTGCCGCCACGCTGATCTTCACCCTGGCGTCACTGGCCTGCGCGTTGGCCAGCGACATGCTGTTGCTGGTGATCGGCCGCGCCTTGCAGGGCGTCGGCGGCGGCATGCTGATCGGCACGGCGTTCGCCTGCATCCCGGAACTGTTTCCCGACACCCGACAACGCCTGCGTTGGCAAATGTTGTTGAGTGCCCTGTTCAGCGTAGTCAACGCTATAGGCCCCGGATTGGGTGGCTATCTCACCGGGGCGTTTGGCTGGCGCTCGGTGTTCTACCTCAATCTGCCGCTGGGTTGTCTGGCGCTGTTCTTCGCCTGGCGCTACCTGCCTTACTACCGCCCTCAACAACCGACAAAAATCAGCCTCGACTGGCCCGGTGCATTGCTGATTGCCCTGGCGCTGGGAAGCCTGCAACTGTTTGTCGAATGGCTGGGGCATTCCAGCCTGATGTTGAGTGCGGCGCTGGGCTTGTCCTGCTTGGCTGCAACCGGCGCATTGTGGTTTTGGGAGCGGCGCTGCCAGCACGCACTGCTGCCCTCGGCATTGCTGCGACTGCCAAGCATACGCCTGCTATTTCTGCTGTCGGTGACGGCCGGCGCGATCATGTTTTCGCTGCTGTTCTATCTACCGTTGTTACTGCAGGGCAGCTATGGCTACTCGCCGCAGGATGCAGGTCTGTTGATTACGCCGCTGGCGCTGAGTATCACGCTGGGGGCGATCGTCAACAGTCGCATCGTCACTCGCCTGCGCAATCCAAACTGGTTGCCGCTGGGAGGGTTCGTCGCGCTGTTGCTGGCCTGCCTCAGCCTTGCCGTTGCCGGACGCGGCGCGTCTTTCAACCTGTTGCTCGGTTTGATCCTGCTGGCAGGTCTTGGCTTGGGCTTCATTCTGCTTAACCTGACCGTCTTCACCCAGACCCTCGCCGAGCGGCAGTTTCTTGGGATCGCCACGGCGCTGACGCAATCCTTGCGACTGGTGGGTGGACTGCTCGGAACCGCCTCGATGGGCGTGCTGGTCAACCTGCTTTACAGCACCAACCTGCAACGTCTTTTTATCGCCCAAGGGCACGCTGACGGTTTGGCGCTGTACGCCGACCCGCAGGTCCTTTTACGCCCCAATGCCGCCCTGCTCGAACATCCGCAATGGCTAAACCTGGCCCGTGATGCCCTGGCCCAGTCAGTAGGCGTCGGCTTGCTGCTGTGCGCCGGCATCGGCGTGCTGGCGCTGTTCATTCTGTACCGCTTGCCGCCCGTGAGATTGAACGTCTTGCCGGCCACCGTCGCTCCTGAAAAACAATAAAAACCTTTACTGCCGCCTTTGACTGCCTCTCACAACATTCGACAACTCATGGGGATGACTCCGATGGAGCTTTTCAATCGCGCACCTAAAGTAGTGGCCGGCATTTGCGGCCTGATCATCGCTCAACAGGGTTACGCCGCAGGCCTGGTAGAAGACAGTAAGCTGAGCGTGCTGGCCCGCAACTTTTTCAGTAATGCTGACAACCGCAGCGGCTCCGCCGACCCCAACTACACCCAGGAATGGGGCCAGGGTTTTATCGCCAACTTTCAGTCCGGCTACACCCAGGGCTCGGTCGGCTTCGGCGTGGATGCCATTGGCATGTTCGGGGTCCGCCTGGACTCCGGTAAAGGCCGGCACTACAACCCTGAAAGCAGCGCCTTCAACGGCAACATCTTCCCGACCGACAGCGATGGCCGTGCGGTCGATGAGTTCGGCAGCCTGGGCCTGACAGCCAAAGCGAAGTTCTCCAACACCGAACTCAAATACGGCACCCTGGTTCCGATGTTGCCGGTGGTGATGTCCACTGACCGCATGCTGCAACAAACTTTCAACGGCGGGCAGATTCAGTCCAAAGACCTGGAGAATTTCACCTTCACCGTCGGTCAGTTGGAGCATGTGAAAGGTCGCGGTTCAAGTAACCAGATGGGCATGTCCATCCCCGGTGCAAACAACGCTCAGACGGGCGAGTTCGTCAACAAGTTCTATTACGGTGGCGTGGACTACAAGCCGACCAAAGACCTGACCTTGCAGTACTACTATGGCAACCTGCAGGACTTCTACAAACAGAACTTTCTGGGTCTCAAATACGACTGGCAGGTCGGCCCCGGTACCCTGCGCACCGACCTGCGTCACTTCGACAACCGCTCCGATGGCGCCAATGGCCATGATCCCGACTTCTTTACATTCGGCTACTACGGCAACGGCGTGACCAAAGGTAAAGTCGACAGTCGCCTGAGCAGCGCGCAATTCACTTACCTGGTGAACGGCCACACCATCGCTGCCGGCCTGCAGCAAGTCAGCGGCGACAGCGATGCGGTCTGGTTGAATCAGGGTGACGGCTCTACCGCCTACTTCATGACGGAGTCGATGATCGGTAAGTTCCAGCGCGCCGGGGAAACCACCTGGCAGGTTCGCTACGGCTATGATTTCGCCAAGGTCGGGGTTCCTGGTTTGAGTTTCTTGGGCATGTACGAAAGCGGCTCGAACATCCGAACTCCGACAGGCGATAAAAGCGAATGGGAACGCAACCTGACCGTGAGCTATGTCTTTCAGCAAGGACCGCTGAAAGACCTGAGCATTGCCCTGCGCCACGCCTCATTGCGCACCGAAGTGTCTACGCAACGGGACAGTGATGAGCATCGGGTAATTATTAGTTATCCGCTGAATATTCTGTAAAAGCCGACACACCGGGTGATGCGCATCGTCACCCAGTGTGCTCAGCGAATTTACCGGATAGTTTTGCGCGGGTTTTGCGCAGACACAAAAAAGCCGATCCATGTGATCGGCTTAACTGCCTGATTTTACTCAGTAAATATGGTCGGGACGGAGTGATTCGAACACTCGACCCCTAGCACCCCATGCTAGTGCGCTACCGGACTGCGCTACGCCCCGACTAGGCGTGAATCTTGTTCCGCTTCTCAACGGAACGCTCAGGAATATATCGCAAGCTTTTGAAAACTGGAAGTATTTAAAAGCAGAAATTTATTTCTTGAGCACCACCAGTACATCTTCGAGCTCGGCGATCATCTGGCGGATCATCTGTTTGTACTGGGTTGTATCGTCTTTGGCCTCATCACCGGAGAGGCGCAAGCGCGCTCCGCCGATGGTGAACCCCTGATCGTACAGCAGCGCGCGGATCTGCCGGATCATCAGCACGTCTTGGCGCTGATAATACCGACGGTTTCCGCGGCGCTTGACCGGGTTGAGTTGAGGAAACTCCTGCTCCCAATAGCGCAGCACGTGTGGTTTTACCGCACACAGCTCGCTGACTTCACCAATGGTGAAGTAGCGTTTGCCCGGGATGACGGGTAGTTCGTCGTTATGACTTGGTTCCAGCATAAGCCTCAACTCGGGCCTTCAACTTCTGCCCTGGACGAAAGGTGACCACACGGCGAGCCGTGATCGGGATTTCTTCTCCCGTTTTCGGATTGCGGCCAGGCCGCTGACGTTTGTCCCGCAGGTCAAAATTGCCGAAACCGGACAATTTGACCTGTTCGTTGTCTTCCAGAGCGTGCCTGATTTCTTCGAAAAACAGTTCGACCAATTCTTTGGCCTCCCGTTTATTCAGGCCCAGCTCCTCATACAGACGTTCCGCCATCTCAGCTTTCGTCAGAGCCCCCATACGTCACTTCCTTAACGTGGCGTTCAACCTGGTTTCGAGCGAGGTGAGGATATTCTGCGTTGCGGTATTCACCTCATCGTCATTAAGAGTGCGCGATGGATGCTGCCAGGTCAAGCCAACTGCAAGGCTTTTTCTATGCGGATCAATGCCTTTACCCTGATACACGTCAAATAGCCTGAGGTCCGTCAGCCATTCGCCTGCATTTTCACGAATTACGTCCAATACAGCACTGGAAGCAACCTCACGGTCGGCCAGCAACGCAAGGTCACGACGCACTTCAGGAAAGCGCGATAACTCCTGGAATTTCGGCATTTTCCCCAGTGCCACTTCGGCCAGAACCAGCTCGAAAACGAAGACTGGACGATCAAGGCCCAGGGTTTTCGACAGTTCAGGGTGAATGGCACCGACATAGCCGACTTCACGCCCGTCTCGCTCGATGCGCGCGGTCTGCCCCGGGTGCAGCGCCGGGTGCTTGCCCGGAACGAAAGTGAATGCGTCGAGCGCGCCGGCGAAGCCCAGCACCGCTTCGACGTCAGCCTTGACGTCGAAGAAGTCGACGACATCGCGACCTTGCGCCCAGCCTTCCGGCAAGCGGCTGCCACAGACGACACCGGCCAGCATCGGCTCTTGCTTCAAGCCATCCAGCTGACCGACAAAACGCAGGCCGCTTTCGAACAGACGCACGCGATCCTGCTGGCGGTTCAGGTTGTGCTGGAGCGACTTGACCAGGCCTGGCCACAGGGACGAGCGCATGGCAGCCATGTCGTTGGAAATCGGGTTGGCCAACAACAGCGGCTCGACACCCGGATTGAACAGCTCGAACTGGCGTGGATCGATGAAGCTGTAGGTGATCGCTTCCTGATACCCACGGGCCACCAACAGGCGGCGCAGTTCCGGCAGGTCGCTGCGGGCTTCAGCCTTGGCCTGTGGGGCCAGGCGTGCTTGCGGGTAGCGAACCGGCAGGCGGTTGTAGCCGTACAAGCGGGCCAGTTCTTCGATCAGGTCGACTTCCAGGCTGATATCGAAGCGATGGCTTGGCACTTCGACGTGCCACTGCCCTGCCCCATCGGCGCTGATGTTCAGGCCCAGGGCGCTGAGCAGGCGTTCGACTTCGACCGGGTCCATTTCCATACCCAGCATTTGGGTGATGCGCTGGGCACGCAGGGTCACCGGGGCAATCTTGGGCAGGTGCTGTTCGCTGACGGTCTCGATGATCGGGCCGGCTTCGCCACCGGTGATGTCCAGCAGCAGGCCAGTGGCGCGCTCCATGGCTTCACGGGCCAGTTGCCAGTCCACACCACGCTCGTAACGGTGCGAGGCGTCGGTGTGCAGGCCATAGGAGCGGGCCTTGCCAGCGACGGCGATCTGGTCAAAGAACGCGCTTTCCAGGAATACATCGCGGGTCGTGGCGGAGACGCCACTGTGCTCGCCGCCCATCACGCCGGCAATCGCCAGGGCGCGGGCGTGGTCGGCAATCACCAGGGTGTCGCTGCGCAGGGTCACTTCCTGGCCGTCGAGCAGCACCAGCTTCTCACCCTCTTCGGCCATGCGCACGCGGATGCCACCGTTGATTTCGGCGAGATCGAACGCATGCAGCGGCTGACCCAGCTCCAGCATCACATAGTTGGTAATGTCGACAGCGGCGTCGATGCTGCGCACGTCGGCGCGACGCAGGCGCTCGACCATCCACAGCGGCGTCGGCTTGGACAGGTCGACGTTACGGATCACACGGCCCAGGTAACGCGGGCACGCGGCCGGCGCGAGGACTTCAATCGAACGCACTTCGTCGTGCACGGCCGGCACGCTCGCAACCACAGGACGCGTCACGGGAGCGGCATACAGCGCGCCGACTTCACGGGCCAAGCCGGCCAGGGACAGGCAATCGCCACGGTTCGGCGTCAGGTCGACCTCGATGCTCGCATCGTCCAGGCCCAGGTATTCACGGATGTCCTGGCCCACCGGCGCATCCGCCGGGAGTTCCATCAGGCCATCGTTGCCTTCGCCAATCTGCAGTTCGGCCTGGGAGCACAACATGCCGTTGGACTCGACGCCGCGCAGCTTGGCTTTCTTGATCTTGAAGTCGCCCGGCAGTTCGGCACCGATCATGGCGAACGGAATCTTCAGACCCGGGCGCACGTTGGGCGCGCCGCAGACGACCTGGAAGGTTTGCGCGCCATTGCTGACCTGGCAAACCCGCAGTTTGTCAGCGTCTGGGTGCTGCTCGGTGCCCAGCACCTCGCCCACGACCACACCGCTGAAATCACCGGCGGCCGGCGTGACGCTGTCGACCTCAAGGCCGGCCATCGACAGGCGAGCAACCAGCTCGTCCCGACTTACCTGCGGGCTTACCCAGCCGCGCAGCCATTGTTCACTGAATTTCATCCTGCTCTCCTAATAGATTCGTTACGGACTAGCGACCTAGCGAAATTGCGCAAGGAATCGCAAGTCGTTGTCGAAGAACAGGCGCAAGTCATTCACACCGTAACGCAGCATGGCCAGGCGCTCGACGCCCATGCCGAAAGCAAAGCCGGAGAACTCTTCCGGATCGATCCCGGACATGCGCAGCACGTTCGGGTGAACCATGCCGCAGCCCATGACTTCCAGCCAGCCAGTCTGCTTGCAGACGCGGCAGCCTTTGCCGCTGCACATCACGCATTCCATGTCGACTTCAGCCGACGGCTCGGTGAACGGGAAGTACGAAGGGCGGAAACGCACGGCCAGTTCTTTTTCGAAGAACACCCGCAGGAACTCTTCGATCGTGCCTTTCAGGTCGGCGAAATTGATGTCGCGATCAACCAGCAGGCCTTCGACCTGGTGGAACATCGGCGAGTGGGTGATATCGGAGTCGCTGCGGTACACACGGCCTGGGCAGACGATGCGGATCGGCGGCTGTTGCGATTCCATGGTGCGGACCTGTACCGGCGAGGTATGGGTGCGCAACAGCATGTTCGCGTTGAAATAGAAGGTGTCATGCATCGACCGGGCCGGGTGATGGCCTGGGATGTTGAGCGCTTCGAAGTTGTGGTAGTCGTCTTCGACCTCAGGGCCTTCGGCAATGCCGTAGCCGATGTGGGTGAAGAACTGCTCGATGCGTTCCAGGGTCCGGGTCACCGGATGCAGGCCACCGGAAGTCTGGCCACGGCCAGGCAGGGTCACGTCGATGGACTCGGCGGCGAGCTTGGCAGCCAGATCCGCCTCCTCGAACAACGCCTTGCGCGCATTGAGGACCTCTGTGACACGCTCCTTGGCAACGTTGATCAGCGCACCGACCTGCGGACGCTCTTCGGCTGGCAGGTTCCCCAGGGTCTTCATCACCTGAGTCAACTCGCCCTTCTTGCCAAGGTAGTGAACCCGGATTTGCTCCAGGGCATTGATATCTTCAGCGCTTTGCACAGCCTCTAGTGCTTGAGCGACCAGCGCGTCCAGGTTTTCCATGTACAGACTCCAGATACGAAATAGGGGAAGAGCTTTAAGGCTCTTCCCCTATTTATGACGTTTGACACCTGGGCCCACAGATGTGGACCCCGGTGACTGCCGGGGGTACTTAAGCCAAGGTGGCTTTAGCTTTCTCGACAATCGCAGCAAACGCCGCTTTTTCGTTCACTGCCAGATCAGCCAGAACCTTACGGTCGATCTCGATGGACGCTTTTTTCAGGCCAGCGATGAAACGGCTGTAGGACAGACCGTTAACACGAGCACCAGCATTGATACGAGCGATCCACAGAGCGCGGAACTGACGTTTTTTCTGACGACGGTCACGGTAGGCGTATTGGCCTGCCTTGATTACCGCTTGCTTGGCAACACGGAATACGCGGGAACGCGCGCCGTAGTAGCCTTTAGCAAGTTTCAGAATTTTTTTGTGACGCTTACGGGCAATGACGCCACGCTTTACACGAGCCATGAGTTACTTCCTCTATTCTTGATCCAAAAATTAACGAAGGCGCAGCATGCGCTCGACTTTTGCCACGTCAGACGGATGCAGCAAGCTGCTACCGCGCAGTTGACGCTTACGCTTGGTCGACATTTTGGTCAGGATGTGGCTCTTGAAAGCGTGCTTGTGCTTGATACCGTTAGCAGTTTTCAGAAACCGCTTAGCAGCACCACTTTTGGTCTTCATCTTTGGCATGTTCGGATACTCCGCATTCAGTTGATAAACATAATCGCAAGGCCTGCCGTGCCCTGGTGATTACTTCTTCTTTTTCGGGGCGATGACCATGATCAGCTGGCGTCCTTCCATCTTAGGATGCTGTTCGACCGAACCGTACTCGAGCAGGTCTTGTTCAACCCGCTTGAGGAGTTCCATCCCCAGCTCCTGGTGGGCCATCTCACGGCCGCGGAATCGCAAGGATACCTTGGCCCTGTCCCCATCACTCAGGAAACGTACCAGGTTGCGCAGTTTTACCTGGTAATCCCCTTCCTCCGTCCCTGGACGAAACTTGATTTCTTTTACCTGAATCTGCTTCTGGTTTTTCTTCGCCGCGGCAATCTGCTTCTTCTTCTCGAAGATCGACTTGCCGTAGTCCATCACCCGGCAAACCGGTGGGACTGCGTCTGCGGAAATTTCTACCAGATCAAGCTTGGCTTCTTCAGCAATACGAAGCGCTTCATCAATCGAGACGATGCCAATCTGCTCGCCGTCAGCGCCAATTAACCGAACCTCGCGTGCCGAGATATTCTCGTTGATCGGGGCTTTCGGTGCAGCTCGTTTATCTTGTCTCATTTCACGCTTAATAATAATTACTCCAAATCTGGGCGACCACGCCGGGAAACCGCTTGCGCGAGAAACTCAGCGAATTCGGCGACGGGCATCGAGCCCAGGTCAGCACCTTCACGAGTACGCACAGCGACAGTCTGCATCTCGACCTCCCGATCTCCGATAACCAAGAGAAAGGGAACCTTGAGCAAAGTATGCTCGCGGATTTTAAAGCCGATCTTTTCATTTCTCAAGTCGGACTTGGCACGAAATCCGCTTTGATTGAGAGTTTTTTCGACTTCAGCGGCAAAATCTGCCTGTTTATCAGTGATATTCATGATCACTGCCTGGGTCGGCGCCAGCCACGCAGGGAACGCACCCTCGTAGTGTTCGATCAGAATCCCGACGAAACGCTCGAACGAACCGAGGATCGCGCGGTGAAGCATGACCGGGTGCTTGCGACTGTTGTCTTCGGACACATATTCAGCGCCCAGACGGATCGGCAGGTTGAAATCGAGCTGCAAGGTACCACACTGCCACACACGACCGAGGCAATCTTTCAGCGAGAATTCGATCTTCGGACCGTAGAAGGCCCCCTCGCCCGGCTGCAGGTCGTACGCAAGGCCCGCGCTATCAAGGGCGGCGGCCAGGGCCGCTTCGGCGCGATCCCACAGCTCGTCGGAGCCAACGCGTTTTTCCGGACGAGTGGACAGCTTCATCTCGACTTCGGTGAAGCCGAAGTCACGATAGACGTCCATGGTCAGCTTGATGAAGGCGGCGGATTCGGCCTGCATCTGCTCTTCGGTGCAGAAGATGTGTGCATCGTCCTGAGTGAATGCACGCACGCGCATGATGCCGTGCAGCGCACCCGACGGCTCGTTGCGGTGGCAGGCACCGAACTCGGCCAGGCGCATCGGCAGTTCGCGGTAGCTCTTCAAGCCCTGGTTGAACACCTGCACGTGGCATGGGCAGTTCATCGGCTTGATGGCGTAGTCGCGGTTTTCCGACTGGGTGGTGAACATGTTGTCGGCGTAGTTGGCCCAGTGCCCGGATTTCTCCCACAGGCTGCGGTCCACCACTTGCGGCGTCTTGATTTCCAGATAGCCGTTCTCACGCTGGACCTGGCGCATGTACTGCTCGAGCACCTGGTACAGGGTCCAGCCGTTCGGGTGCCAGAACACCATGCCCGGGGACTCTTCCTGGGTATGGAACAGGCCCAGGCGCTTGCCGATCTTGCGGTGATCGCGTTTCTCGGCTTCTTCAATGCGCTGGATGTAGGCCGCCAGTTGCTTCTTGTCCGCCCAGGCAGTGCCATAGACGCGCTGCAACTGCTCGTTCTTCGCATCGCCACGCCAGTAGGCGCCGGACAGCTTGGTCAGCTTGAAGGATTTCAGGAAGCGCGTGTTCGGCACGTGCGGGCCACGGCACATGTCGACGTATTCTTCGTGGTAGTACAGGCCCATGGCCTGCTCGTCCGGCATGTCTTCCACCAGACGCAGCTTGTAGTCCTCGCCACGGGCCTTGAAGACTTCGATGACTTCGGCGCGCGGGGTGACTTTCTTGATGACGTCGTAATCTTTCTCGATCAGCTGCTGCATGCGCTGTTCGATGGCCGCCATGTCGTCCGGCGTGAAAGGACGCTCGAAGGCGATGTCGTAATAGAAGCCTTCGTCGATGACCGGACCGATGACCATCTTCGCGCTCGGGTACAGCTGCTTGACCGCATGGCCGACCAGGTGCGCGCAAGAGTGGCGAATGATCTCCAGCCCCTCTTCATCCTTTGGCGTGATGATTTGCAGCGTGGCGTCGCTGTCGATGACGTCACTGGCGTCGACCAGCTTGCCGTTGACCTTGCCGGCCAGGGTGGCCTTGGCCAGGCCCGCACCGATGGATGCGGCGACCTCGGCTACGGAAACCGGGTGATCGAATGAACGTTGACTGCCGTCGGGAAGAGTAATAGTTGGCATGGCGCCTCCTCTCCTAGTGGTGACCCCTACCAAAGGTCACGTGGGTTGGGATGAGCCAGTACAAGATCCAGTCCAGGCCATTCAATGACGAACGCCTGCCTTACAGCGGCAGGAGCCTTGCGGCCAACCGGGAAAACCGAACCAGAGTGACTGGGATTCAAATCAGGGTTATTTCGAACATTTGCCGCCGGGACGAGTTGTCATCCGCAGCCTGGAAATACCCGAGCCCGGCATGCTAGCACAGATGAACGGTCATCGCCGCGCTCGAATTGAAGCAGGCGTAAATCCAGGGTTTTTATGCCAGAGTGCTGAACTGAACCGAGCGCAACGCCTCAGATATCAAGACATCGACCCGAAAGGAGCATCTTCGCATGCGTCTCAATACATTGTTTGCAGTAGTCGCCCCCCTCGCCCTGCTGCTTCCACTGACCGCCCATGCCGACTGGCCCAAAGGCGAGCGCGAAAAATACATGGCCCAATGCACGGAGGCGGCAACGCCCCAGATCGGCCCGGCCGCTGCCAAGGCTCATTGCGCCTGTGGCGCCGATGCGATCAAGTCCTATCCCGCCTCGGACATCCAGGCCTTGATGGACAACAAGGCCACCCCGGAGCTGCAACAAAAGGCACTGGGCCAGATCGCAAAATGCAAGGCCGACAACAAGACGAAAAAGTGAGAAAGCAGGCTTCCTGAGCGGGCCCGGCAGGGTTGAAAAACACTGATTTCAGGCTTTTTTGAACGATTTATTCAGGTTTTACAGCTTTTTTTATCGTCTTTACTTTCGGCTGAAAGCCTTTAAAACCGGGCCTTTCAGCGGGTAAAGGCAGTAAAGTAAACACGACTGATTGGCAAACAGCGCGTCTGGGGGGGTCCCAAATCGAACATTTCGACTATGATACCCGGGTGTGCCCAGTTGGCCTGAGCAGCACAGTACACTGAAAATATATGTTTCTTGGAGATACACCATGTCTAATCGCCAAACCGGCACCGTTAAATGGTTCAACGATGAAAAAGGCTTCGGCTTCATCACTCCTCAAGGTGGCGGTGACGACCTGTTCGTACACTTCAAAGCTATCGAAAGCGACGGTTTCAAAAGCCTGAAAGAAGGCCAGACCGTTTCCTTCGTGGCTGAGAAAGGCCAAAAGGGTATGCAAGCTGCACAGGTTCGCGCTGAGTAATTTCTCCGCGTACTAAAAAACCCCGTCCATGTGACGGGGTTTTTTATGGGCGATTGAAAACCGGCAATCAGCCGCAGTTCACCCGGTTGACCACCAGGTTGGCATCGGTATTGAGGTTCAGGCGATCGGAGCGGTACTCAAGCGTCACCATGTCGTTGGGCTTGAGGATCCGGGCAATCTGAGCGCCGGCTCGGGTACGGGCCTGCTCCAGCAATTGTGGCGAGGCCTGCTTGCCAATGGCGAACTCGGCGCCCTTTGCTTCGCAGCGGCTGTGACCGGTCTCGGTCGCCACGGGTTCGGGGGTCGATTCCGAGGTGCTGCTGCAACCGCTCAAGACCACGGCGGCCAACAGAGTACTCAATGACGCGAGCTTCCAAGGCATGAAGCCTCCTTTTTTCTATAGATAAACAGAGAGCGTGCGACAACCCAAACGGCGCTTGGTTTCAACACCACAGCCGTCGGCCTGGCTCATCCGGAAACCGGCAGTTTGCCTGAGCCGCCACTGCTGTTCAGACATGAATCGTGACTGGATATGAACACCGCTCAATAAACGTCGATGTAATCGAACGGGGGATTGGGCCAGTTATCCTTCAGCGCATTGTAGATCTGCATGACCCAGACCTCGTCGC
Organism: Pseudomonas sp. CFII68; assembly: GCF_000416195.1. Taxonomy (NCBI): domain Bacteria; kingdom Pseudomonadati; phylum Pseudomonadota; class Gammaproteobacteria; order Pseudomonadales; family Pseudomonadaceae; genus Pseudomonas; species Pseudomonas sp. CFII68. The sequence goes on along the minus strand of NZ_ATLN01000095.1, from coordinate 92,843 downwards.
TGGCAGCGACCCGTCCGACGTATCCCGAGCCCTTGGCCCAGGTCTCGAGCCGAAACAGCAAACCATCGATGTCAGCGCCACCGACCACACCCGAGGACAAATAGGCGATACCGCCCTTGGTCACGCGCAGCTGGGTATGCTCGTCATCACTGGCCGAGGCCAGCAATTGACGAACCGCCTCTAGGGTCAGGCCATCCGGAGCGTTCAAATCGATCTGCACGGCGGGGCTCCTTTAAAAACAAAAAAAAGAGTGTCGCACAGCCCTCCTCCAATGCCTAAGTCGCAGTGCCAAACCGGGGGCAAAAATGCTTAACTCCACTTACAGCCCTCCAACTCGCGAGCCCTACCATGAGCACCGTCAGCATCGAAGCCACCATCAATGCCAAATGGTCGGAGGGCCATAGCTCCTATAGCCCGAGCAGCCCCGAGGAATTGGCAATCATCGGCATAGAATTGCTGGTGAGGGAACTGGGGACGGAGGTCGCCCGCAACTTCATCCAGCAGGCATTCGAACGCTACCCGAGCGTCGTCGACACCGTGGACTGATGCTCACGCACCCGCAGGCCCAACCTGCGGGCGCACAGCCAGGCAGGTTACTTGAGGCGCGCCAGGCGCTCGGTCAGCAGGTCGAAGAAGCCCTGGGCATCACCGTTTTCCACCCAGAACGCGTTCTTCGGCGCTTTCAGGCCATCGTACCAGTCGACGATGGTCTGCCCGAACGTCGGGCCCTCGCGACTGTCCACCACGACATTGACCGAACGGCCAGTGAACAACTGCGGCTTGAGCAGGTAGGCAATCACCGTCGCGTCATGCACCGGCCCGCCCGTCATACCGTAGTGCTCCATGTCGCCCTTGACGTATTCGTTGAGGATATCGCCCACCAGCTTGCTGGCATTGTTGTTCAGCGCCGCGATCTGCTTCAGGCGCGCTTCGCTGGTGAGGATCTTGTGGGTCACGTCCAGCGGCAGGTACGTCAGCTTCACGCCGCTCTTGGCCACCACCTCGGCCGCCTGCGGGTCGGCGAACAGATTGAACTCCGCCACCGGCGTGATATTGCCGCCGTTGAAATGCGCACCGCCCATGATCACCACTTCCTTGATGCCCTGGACGATGTCGGGCTCCTGCACCAGCGCCAGGGCCAGGTTGGTCTGCGGGCCCAGCATGGCAATGGTGATGCTGTGGGGCTTGGCCGCCTTGAGGGTGTCGATCAGGTAGTTGACGGCATTGCCTTCGGCCAACCCCTTCTTCGGCTCGTGCACGGTGACACCCGACAGGCCTTCCTTGCCATGGATGTTTTCCGCGTAGATGGGCGTGCGCATCAACGGTTTCGGCGCCCCGGCATACACGGGCACGTCTTCGCGCCCCGCCCATTCTCGCGCCAGGCGAGCGTTGCGCGAGGTCTTGTCCAGGCGCACATTGCCGGCGACAGTGGTCAGCGCACGGATATGCAGCTCCTCGGGTGACGCCAGGGCGAACAACAGCGCCACCACGTCATCGGCCCCTGGATCGGTGTCGATGATCAGGTCGATCTTTTCCGCCGCCTGGGCGCTCGTTGCGGTGATCAATGACAAAAGCAGCAGACTCCGGATCAGTTGATGCATTTTCTGAGCATAGCGGTGCATGGCGCACTCCTTGTGCAAGGTTGAACAGGGTTAGAACGTCACTCCAGCGACCAGCACGATATTGCAGTACGGAGAGCACTCGCCTGTGCGAATGATCGCCCGCGCCTGTTGGCTGATGACCTTGAATTGTTCATGGCTGACCAGCACCCGCTCGCCCAGCGCACCCTCGGCATGCAGCGCCTCCAGGGCCGCCAGGGCCAATGGTTGTTTTTCGAGGATCTCCTCGGCCAGGACATGGCTTTCCACCTGCATTTCGCTGAGCACCACCTTCAAGGTACTGACGAAGTCAGGAATGCCATGGGTCAGGGCCAGGTCGATCAATTCGACCTGAGGCGGCACGGGCAGGCCGGCATCACCGATGACCACCTTGTCGCCATGGCCCAGGGAAGCGATCAGTCGTGACAGTGCCACATTCAACAACGGTGTCTTTTTCATGATTTGAAAGCCTGTACTTCCAGCAACGTGGGGATTGAAGGCTGCGCGCCCGCGCGGGTGACCGACAGCGCGGCGGCGGCCTGGCCGAAACGAATCGCGTCGACCTCGCTTTTGCCGCTCGCCAGGGCTGCCGCGAAACCGCCGACAAAGGTGTCTCCGGCCGCCGTAGTGTCCACTGCCCTGACCCGCGGAGCCGGGAAGTGTTCGAAGCTGGCACCGTTGGCGAACATCAGCCCCTGGGCACCCAGGGTCACGATCACCTTGCCAGCGCCGGCGGCGATCAGATGCGCCGCGGCGACTTCGGCGGTTTCCAGGGAATCCACCGCCAGCCCGCTCAAGACCGCTGCTTCGCTTTCATTGGGAATCAGGTAGTCGATGCAGGCGTACCAGTCGGCCGGCAACGTCCGGGAGGCTGGCGCCGGGTTGAGGATGACAATTTTGCCCAACTCACGAGCGCGCTTGAGGGCGTGGCCGACGGTGGCATCCGGCACTTCGAGCTGGCAGATGATGACATCGGCGCCTTGCAGCACTTCATCGACACGGTCCAGGACCTCGGCGGTGAGCGCGCCGTTGGCACCGGCAACGATAACGATCGCATTCTGGCTGTTGTCGTCGACGACGATCAGCGCCACGCCGCTGGCCCCCTCCACCACGCTGACCGCCTGGCAGTCGATGCCCTCGGCCAACAGCCCGCCACGCAATTGTTCGCCGTAGGCATCATTGCCCACGCAACCGACCATCGATACCTGCGCCCCCAGGCGCGCGGCGGCCACCGCCTGGTTGGCACCCTTGCCGCCCGGAATGGTGGAGAACGACTCGCCAATCAGTGTTTCACCACCACGCGGCAGACGCGGCGCCCGGGTCACCAGGTCCATGTTCAGGCTGCCTATTACCACTACTTTTGCTGGCATACATCACTACTCATCAATTCGGTTCAGCGGTATTGGGCGAATGTACCGGACAGCGGCGCAGTCGACTCCCGCAGGACAATACTCGGCGTCACAATCCGCTGGTCGGTGGCAAGGCTCGGTGTCGCGATACGCAGCAGCAGCACTTCGGCCGCCATCTCGCCGAGCTGCAGGATCGACTGCCCGACCGTGGTCAACGCCGGGTAGACATAACGGCTCATCTGGATGTCATCGAAACCGATGACCGACAGTTCGCTGGGCACGCGCACGTTGCGTTCAGCGGCGGCGCGCAACACACCGATACCGATCATGTCGTTGGCCGCAAAAATCGCGCTTGGCGGCTGCTGTTCAAGCAGTTGCGCGGCGGCGCGGTAGCCACCGGTACTGGTGAAATCGCTCTCGAGCATGCGCCCGACGGGCAGCTCGATCCCAGCCTCTTTCAGCGCACGACAGTATCCGGCCAGACGCATTTGCGCCACGCTGGTATCAGCCGGACCACCGATGAAGGCGATATCGCGATGGCCCAGCTCCAGCAGGTGCCGGGTCGCCAGGTAGGCGCCGTATTCATGATCGATACGCACCAAGTCTGCGTCGACGCCATCGAGCCCGCGGTCGACGATCACCATGGGCGTGCGCACGTTGGCCAGCCCCTCGGCCAGGCCGACATCGCCGCCGGCGGACGCGAAAATCAGGCCGTCGATGCGTTTTTCCAGCAGCACCCGCAGGTAGCTGCGTTGCTTGTCCGGGTTGTCGTCGGAGTTGCACAGGATCACGCAGTAGCCGTTGCGCTCACAGTAATCCTCGATGCCCCGGGCCAACTCGGCAAAGTAAGGGTTGAGGCTGTTGGGCACCAGCAGGCCGATGGTCGCCGTGGTCTTGGCCTTGAGCGAGCGGGCCACGGCGCTGGGCACGTAGTCCAGGCGTTCGATGGCCGCTTCGACCTTGAGCCGCACTTCCTCGCTGACCGGCCGCGTCTTGTTCACCACGTGGGACACGGTGGTGTAGGAAATTCCGGCGAGCGCTGCTACATCCTTGATCGTCGCCATGGTTCAGCCCCGCCGACTGGCGCGCTGGCTGCGATAGGTATCGAGCACGACCGCCACCACGATCACCGCGCCAGTAATGATGCGCTTGGTCGGCTCAGTGGCGCCGATTTGCGCCAGGCCCGCCGCCAGCACGGAGATGATCAGCACACCAAAGAAGGTGCTGATGACCGAACCGCGGCCACCCATCAGGCTGGTGCCACCGATGACCACGGCAGCGATGACTTGCAGCTCAAGCCCCGAACCGGCGTTCGGATCCGCCGCCTCCAGGCGCGAAATCTGGAACAGCGCGGCCACACCGGCCAGCAAGCCCATCAGGCTGAACACCAGGATCTTGTAAGGCTTTGGATTGATACCGGCCAGGCGCACGGCCTCTTCATTGGTGCCGATGCCGATCAGGTAGCGGCCGAACACCGTACGGGTCAGCACCGCCTGGGCAATGAAGATCACCAGCAAGGCGATGATGAACGAAGGCGAGATACCAAAAGCGATGGGGTTGGACAGCCAGGCGAACGAGTCGCCGATGTAGGCAGTCCGCGAGCCGGTCATCTGGTACGCCAGGCCCCGGGCCATCTCCAGTACGCCGAGGGAGACGATGAACGATGGAATCCGCCACGCCACGGTAATCGAACCGGTGACCGTACCCGCCAGCGCCGCCACGGCCATGCCGAGCAAGGCCGATGGCCAGACGCTCCAGCCCCAGCCAAGCACGGCCACGCTGACCGTCGATGCGGCCAGCGCCAGCACCGATCCCACCGACAGGTCGATGCCACCGATGATCAGGATGAACGTCATGCCGACCGCCAGCACCATGAGGTCCGGAATCTGGTTGGCCAAGGTGCTGAAGGTGTCATAGGACAAAAAATGGCTGCTCAGGGCCGAGAACAGCGCGATCATGGCCAGCAGCGCGCCAGCCAGGCCCAGGTAGGTCCCGAGGCCATAGAAATTGCCACTCGATTTGCCGACGGCAGATGCGGTTTTCATGAAAAATCCCTAGGCGCTGCTTCGTTGAGCAACGCATCACGTTTCTGGTAGCCGGCGAATGCGGCGGCAAGCAAGTCATCCTGGGTCCAGCTGTCGCGCTCGAAGGTGTCGATCAAGCGTCCGGCGGACAGTACGCCGATCCGGTCACAGATCAACATCAGTTCCCGCAGGTCACTGGACACCACGACCAGCGCCTTGCCCTGGCGAGTCAGCTCGCCGAGCAGCGCATAGATGTCGAATTTGGCGCCGACGTCGATACCACGGGTCGGCTCATCGAACAACATGACCGCGCAATCGCGTTCGAGCCAACGCCCGATCACCACTTTCTGCTGGTTGCCGCCCGACAACTCGGACACCAACTGGGTCGGGCTGGAACTGCGGATACGCATGGCGTCGACCTGCCGCTGCGCCAAGGCCAGTTCGGCGCTGCCATTGACCAGGCCGGCGCGGGAAATCTCCGGCATGTTGCCCAGAGCAATGTTGGCGGCGATGGATTGGGTCAGCAGCAGGCCTTCGCCCTTGCGGTCTTCGGTGATCAACGCAATGCCATGGGCCACCGCATCGGACGGGGAGCGAATGCTCACGACCTGGGCCGGCGAACCCAGCGCCACCGTGCCACTGTCAGCGGTATCGGCACCGAAGATCAGCCGCAACAGTTCAGTGCGCCCTGCCCCGATCAGGCCGGAGATGCCGAAGATCTCGCCACTGCGCACTTCAAAGGACACATCACGGACCTTGTCCGAGCGTGTCAGGCCTTTAACGGTCAGCGCCGGCGCGCCGATCTGGCGTGGGCCCAGGTCGATATGCTCGCCCAGCTCCCGGCCAACCATCAGGGTCACCAGTTGCTCGCTGTCGTAGTTGGCCATCGGCTCGACGCAGACCAGGTTGCCATCGCGCAGCACGGCAATGCGCTGAGCGACCCGCGCCAGTTCTTCGAGGCGATGAGAAATGTAGATGATCGACACGCCGCGTGCCTGCAGGCGAGTGATCTGCTCAAAGAGCATCTCGACTTCGCGGGCCGTCAGCATCGCTGTCGGCTCATCGAGAATCAGCACATGGCAATCGCCAATCAGGTTGCGGGCGATCTCGACCATCTGCTGGTGACCGATCCCCAGTTCGCCGACCAACGTGTCAGGATCGATTGCATCGAGCCCCACCTGGGCCATGGCCTCGATGGCCGCCTTGCGCAATTGCTTGCGACTGATCCAGCCGCCGTGGCTGGGCAGGTTGTCGAGAAACAGGTTTTCGGCCACGGAAAGGGTCGGCAGCAGGTTGAGTTCCTGCATCACCATGCGCACGCCCAGCTCTTCAGCCTGGGTCCGGCTGCCAGGGCGATAATCCTGACCTTGAAATTGCATCTGCCCGGTTGTCGGCGTCACCAGCCCGCCGATGATCTTGGACAAGGTGCTTTTGCCGGCGCCATTTTCGCCGGTCAGCGCCAGCACTTCACCGCGCATCAACGTCAGGTTGATGTCGGTCAGTACCGGTTGGGCATAGGTCTTGCCGATACCGCTGACGCACAGGACAGCGTTCGGGTCGCGAACGGACATAACAAACTCTCCAATGCGCTCGCCCGGAGGGGCGAGCACCGTTGTGTCGCCAGGATAACTACTTGGTCACCAGCTCGACCGGAGTTTCGATAACGCCGTGGGTGCCGCTGTCGACTTTTTCGCCCTTGAGCATCTTCAAGGCCGTCTCGATGCCGAAGACCGCTTGCTTGGCGGCGAACTGGTCGGCCGTCGCCAGGACACGACCGTCCTTGAGCATCGGCTTGATGGCATTGATGTTGTCGTAGCCGACCACCTGCACCTTGCCCGCCTTGCCCGCCGCGCGCACGGCCGACACAGCGCCGACCGCCATGCTGTCGTTACCGGCCAGCAGTGCCTTGATGTTCGGGTATTCGCTGAGCATCGACGCGGCAACCTGGTTGCCCTTGTTGATTTCCCAGTCGCCCGATTGCAGGGAAACGACCTTGACCTGCGCCGCTTCCATCGCATCCTTGAAGCCCGCAGTGCGTGCCTGGGCATTGGTGGTGGTGGACACGCCTTCGATGATGCCGACTTCGTCACCGGCCTTGAGTTGCTTGGCCAGGTACTCGCCCACCAGGCGCGCACCCTTGCGGTTGTCCGGGCCTACGAACGGCACGTTGATGTTCTTGCTTTTGACCACGGCCGGATCGAGCTGGTTATCGATGTTGATCACGGTGATGCCAGCGTCGACGGCTTTCTTGATCACCGGCACCATGGCCTTGGAGTCCGCTGGCGCGATGATCAGCGCATCGACCTTGGACACGATCATCTGCTCGACGATGCGGATCTGGTTGGCGGTGTCGGTTTCATCCTTGATCCCGTTGGAGATCAGATCGAAATCGGCGGAGTGTTCCTTCTGATACGCCTTGGCGCCGTCTTCCATGGTCAGGAAGAACTCGTTGGCCAGGGATTTCATGACCAGGGCGACCTTGGGTTTTTCTGTGGTCTGGGCGAATGCCGAGGAGATAGGCAGCGCAGCGGATGCAGCCGCGAGCATGGCAACAGCGAGAAGGCGTCCAGCGAATGGCAACTTCATGGGTTCACTCCGATCTTATGATTATTGTGAGCAAATCAATGCACGGAACGCCGCGCAAACGTTTGCGTGAAGTGAACTATGGTAAGGCTTCGGGGATTTGTCAACGTTGCGGTTTGATCCGCAACGTCGCGGCTCAACGTCCAAGCTCAGGCCGTCGTATTGACCACCGTACCCGAACTGGCGCCCTTTGCCAGCTCCGTGACCAAACGGCCGGTGACCTCCAGCAACGCACCACTGGTGTCGGCGACCTGTCCCTGAATCGCCATGACCGCCGAGGTCTTGGCTTCCGGGGTTGGATAGGTCTGCGCCTGTGCGGCGGCCAGTTGTTGCTGCTGCTCCCTGAGCTGTTGCTGAAGCTCTTGCATCCGCTTGAGCAAAATCTGGACGGCAATGCTCTGGGTGCTGCCGCTCTCTTGCGCCTGATCGGTCGCTTCAGCGCCCGTACCCGTACGGACCTGGCCGGGCGTTGGCGTCTCGCCAAGGGCCTCATCGGCGGCCTCGGTACTCGCCTCGTTCAAGGCCTTCAGGGTGGCTGCGGACTGACCGCCAATGGTCACGGCCGCCGCATTGGGAAAGCCGATAGAAAACGACATGACAAAACTCCATGGATGGGATTCCTACGCAGGACATCGCCCGCTGAGACAATTTCTTTAGCGCTCGCGCAAATCCGCCACAGGCCAGAGCGGTTGAGCCACCCGTTTATTCCAGACAATAAAAAATTCCTTTCCCCTACACCAAAACGAAAAAAGCGCTGTCAGACGATTTTCTTGAATTTTAAGTAGTTGCGTAAACGCCTACGGTTAAATACTGTATGCACGTACAGCTTAATAAGGATAATCCTGTGGCCCCGCCCTCCGCTGCAACTACCCCCTTAGATTCCTATACGCGACTCGGCCTGCGGGTCTCGAAAATCATCAACGCCCCCACCGCGCAAAAAGCCAAGGCAGCCCTGATCTTCCGTCTCCCCGACGAGCCGATGGATGAGTGGGAGCGTCTGCTGGAAGAAATCGACGAGAACGACAACGTGACCCTCGCCTATCGCGACGATGGTGGTGTGCAGGTTTTCTGGGTTGTGCCGAAGGAAGATTGAGTCTGATGAGTGTTCGCTGTTTAGCTTTATTGCTTGTGTTTATCGCCATGGGCGCACAGGCCGGTGCGCCACGCACCTTCAACGAAGCCAAGAAAGTCGCCTGGAAACTCTACGCACCGCAATCCACCGAGTTCTACTGTGGCTGCAAATACACCGGCAATCGCGTGAACCTGGCCGCCTGCGGCTATGTACCGCGCAAGAATGCCAGCCGCGCCGCCCGCATTGAATGGGAACATATTGTCCCGGCGTGGCAGATCGGCCATCAGCGTCAATGCTGGCAACAAGGTGGTCGCAAGAACTGCACCCGCTATGACCCGGTCTATCAACGGGCCGAGGCCGACCTGCACAACCTGGTGCCAAGCATCGGGGAAGTGAACGGTGATCGGAGCAATTTCAGTTTCGGCTGGTTGCCGGTGCAGAAGGGTCAGTACGGCTCATGCCTGACCCAAGTGGATTTCAAGGCCAAGAAGGTCATGCCCCGCCCTTCTATCCGAGGGATGATCGCCCGGACCTATTTCTACATGAGCAAGCAATATGGCCTGCGCCTCTCGAAACAGGACCGGCGCCTGTATGAAGCCTGGGACAAGACCTACCCGGTCGAGAGCTGGGAGCGTCAGCGCAACCAGAGCGTGGCATGCGTCATGGGCCGTGGGAACGAGTTCGTGGGGCCGGTGAATTTGAAGGCCTGCGGCTGACCTCGCATTCGTGAACAGCTCGCTCCCACAGGTTTTGTGGTTTGGCTGACTTGTTTGTGCTGCCCGATTACTGGGCCGTCGGGTAATCCACCACCAACGTCTCGATGTTGCGTTTTTTCGCCCGGACCAGGGCAGCCGTCACCTGTTCCTGCTTGGCTTCGGCCTCGGCCTTGGAACTGAAAGGGCCGACCAGGACGCGCACCTGGCCGTTTTCCCGCACCACGTTCGACATGAAGCTGTGTTCGATGAGCCAACCGGTCAGGTCGCTGACTGCTTGCGGCGTCTCGCCGCGAACCTCGACGGCCCACTGCGGGGCGGCAGCGGCGGCCGGTGCGGAGGTCGCTACGGGTTTGGGCTTCGGTGCTTCGACGTCACGCCCTTCACCGCATCCTGCCAGCACCAATACCGCGATAACCCAAGCCAATTTGCGCACAACGTTTCCCCCGGAAGACATGAGGCACGGATTTTAGCACCCGTGACCGTCAAGATCGCCGCAAACAATGCTCAAAACACGAGAATCCTGCCCGGCGTCTCTGTATAGTCGCACCCTGGGAATTAATGCAGCATCTGCACGTCAGAAAGAGGCACCCACATTGTGACACTTAGCACTAATCTATAAGCAGTACCGACATCTGCACTGTCTGAATCAGGTGCCCTATAAAGCAATCAAGGAGAACACCATGCTGATACTCACCCGCAAAGTCGGTGAAAGCATAAACATTGGTGACGACATCACGATCACCATTCTGGGCGTAAGCGGCCAACAGGTCCGGATCGGCATCAACGCCCCGAAAAACGTTGCGGTGCATCGCGAAGAGATTTACCAGCGTATTCAGGCGGGCCTCACTGCCCCCGACAAGCCGCAAACTCCCTGAGCCTTGCTGCAGTCCGTAGCCAGCCCGTTTGCATCGTCGCAATGGCTGGCTAAAGATTCTGGTCGACCGTACCTCACCCTGCCCCCGCCTTTTTTCGTCCAGCCCGTTGAACCGATACTAATGACATGGCGCTTAGCATGGCTGTCAGACGTTTCGTTTTAATGATGACGAAGCAGGCGTTCGCGGTCGGTCAACCCAGGCTCACGCCGCGCGCCATGCCCGTGGCGGCGATCACCATCAAGATCAGCAACAAAGCTTCAATGTGGCTGATCCGTGCAAACCGGCCGGCTTTCGAAGGATCGATCGCAGCCCCTTTGCCCAGGGCCATCCGCCATTTGATCAGGGCGATCATTGGCGCGATCTCAAGCAACAGGATCAGCAGGAACAAAGTCATCTTCAGGTGAAACAGCGGTTGGTGCAGGTAATAATCCGTGCCTTTTTCGTACCCGCCAAACGCCCGCATCCCCCCCGTCACCAACAACACCAGCGCCGACAGGCCCCACAGGTTGTCAGCAACCAAGACACTCCGAACCGCATCCACACCGCTCGCCAGTCGTCGCAGTGCCGTGCCGCGCGTCAGCACCGCCCAGAACCCGAGGGCGAAGGCCAGCAGATGAATTGCCGCGAGAGACCAATGAGCCAACATGGAAGAACCCTGCCAGAGAGAACGTCGAATCGACCTGACAGTACTAGCTCATAAAACAATGATTGCCAGGGTTGGCATGCAAAAAACTGTGGGAGCGGGCTTGCTCGCGAATGCGGTGTGTCAGTCAACAAATCACTAACTGATACACCGCATTCGCGAGCAAGCCCGCTCCCACAAGGGTATTGCGAACGCTAAAAGATCTTAGTCCGCCAGACGCCAGGTCGTGCCGCCCTTCCCATCCTCCAGCACCACGCCCATGGCGGTGAGCTGGTCGCGGATACGGTCGGATTCGGCCCAATCCTTGTTGGCGCGCGCAGTCAGGCGCGCCTGGATCAACGTCTCGACTTCGGCGGCGTCCACGCGGCCTTCGGCACCGGCCTGCAGGAAGTCATCAGCTTCGAGCTGCAACACACCCAGTACGCTGGCCAGTTCTTTCAGGCGGGCCGCCAGACCGGCCGCCGCATTGAGATCGCTCTCACGCAGGCGGTTGATCTCACGCACCATCTCGAACAGCACCGCGCACGCTTCCGGCGTGCCGAAGTCGTCGTTCATCACTTCGGTGAAACGTGCCACGAACGCTTCGCCACCAGCGGCCGGCACGTTCGGCAGGCCCTTCAACGCGTGATAGAAACGCTCCAGGGCACCCTTGGCGTCCTTGAGGTTGTCTTCCGAGTAGTTGATAGCGCTGCGGTAGTGGCTCGACACCAGCAGGTAACGCACGACTTCCGGGTGGTACTTGTCGAGCACGTCGCGGATGGTGAAGAAGTTGTTCAAGGACTTGGACATCTTCTCGCCATTGATCCGGATCATGCCGCAATGCATCCACGCGTTGGCGTAGGTCTTGCCGGTGGCCGCTTCGCTCTGGGCGATTTCGTTTTCGTGGTGCGGGAACTCCAGGTCGCTGCCGCCGCCATGAATGTCGAAGGTCTCGCCCAGGCAGCAGGTGGACATCACCGAGCATTCGATGTGCCAGCCCGGACGCCCGGCGCCCCACGGCGACGCCCAGCTCGGCTCACCCGGCTTGGCGCCCTTCCACAGCACGAAGTCCAGCGGGTCTTCTTTCGACTCGTCGACTTCGATACGCGCGCCGATGCGCAGGTCTTCGATCTTCTTGCGCGACAGCTTGCCGTAGCCCATGAACTTGGCGACGCGGTAGTACACGTCGCCATTGCCCGGTGCGTAGGCGTAGCCCTTGTCGATCAAGGTCTGGATCATGCTCAGCATGCCAGGGATGTGGTCCGTGGCACGAGGCTCCAGATCCGGCTTGCGGATATTGAGGCGCGCCTCATCCTCGTGCATGGCCTTGATCATCCGCTCGGTCAGCGCATCGTAAGGCTCGCCGTTTTCGCGGGCACGGTTGATGATCTTGTCTTCGATGTCGGTGATGTTGCGCACGTAGGTCAGGTCATAACCGCTGAACCGCAGCCAGCGGGTCACCAGGTCGAAGGCGACCATGCTGCGGCCATGACCAATGTGGCAGTAGTCGTACACGGTCATGCCGCAGACGTACATGCGGACCTTGTTGCCATCCAGCGGCTTGAAGACTTCTTTGCTCTTGGTGAGCGTGTTGTAGATCGTAAGCACAGGGTTTCCCTTAAGACTTGATCACTGACCCCAGGAATCGCGCAAGGTCACGGTACGGTTGAATACCGGAGCACCGGGTTTCGAGTCCTTGATATCCGCGCAGAAGTAACCTTCGCGCTCGAACTGAAAACGGTCTTCCGGCTGTGCGTTGCCCAGCGAAGGCTCGGCACGACAACCAGTGAGTACTTGCAGGGAGTCAGGGTTGATGTTGTCCAGGAAGCTGGCGCTGTCTTCGGCCTTTTCCGGGTTCGGCGAACGGAACAGGCGATCGTACAGGCGCACTTCGCACTCGACGCTGGCGGCGGCCGGCACCCAGTGGATCACGCCCTTGACCTTGCGACCTTCCGGATTCTTGCCCAGGGTGTCGGGATCGTACGAGCAACGCAGTTCGACGATGTTGCCGTCGGCGTCCTTGATGGCCTCGTCGGCGCGGATCACGTAGCTGCCACGCAGGCGCACTTCGCCGGTAGGCTCCAGGCGCTTGTAGCCTTTTGGCGGCTCTTCCATGAAGTCATCACGGTCGATGTAGATTTCCCGGGCAAACGGCAGGACGCGCACGCCCATGTCTTCTTTCGGGTGGCGCGGCAGCTCGAGGTTCTCGACCTGGCCTTCCGGGTAGTTGGTGATCACCACTTTCAGCGGACGCAGCACGCACATGGCGCGCGGGGCGCTGTGGTCGAGGTCGTCACGGATGCTGAATTCCAGCATGCCGAAGTCCACCACGCCGTCGGAACGGTTGGTGCCGACCATTTCGCAGAAATTGCGGATCGACTTGGGCGTGTAGCCACGACGACGGAAGCCCGACAGCGTCGACATGCGCGGGTCATCCCAGCCGTTGACGTGCTTCTCGTCCACCAGTTGCTTGAGCTTGCGCTTGCTGGTGATGGTGTAGTTCAGGTTCAGGCGGCTGAATTCGTACTGGCGCGGGTTGGCCGGCACCGGTAGGTGCTCGAGGAACCATTCGTACAATGGACGATGGCTTTCGAATTCCAGGGTGCAGATCGAGTGGGTAATGCCTTCGATGGCGTCCGACTGACCGTGGGTGAAGTCATAGTTGGGGTAGATGCACCATTTGTCGCCGGTCTGGTGGTGATGGGCGTGACGGATGCGGTACATGATCGGGTCGCGCAGGTTCATGTTCGGCGAAGCCATGTCGATCTTGGCGCGCAGCACCCGAGCGCCGTCCGGGAACTCACCGGCGCGCATGCGGGCGAACAGGTCCAGGTTCTCTTCCACGCTGCGGTCACGGAACGGGCTGTTCTTGCCCGGCTCGGTCAGGCTGCCACGGTATTCCTTGGCCTGCTCGGGGGTCAGGTCGCACACGTAGGCGTTGCCGGCCTTGATCAGTTCCACGGCCCAGTCGTGCAACTGGTCGAAATATTGCGAGGCGTAGCGCACCTCACCGGACCATTGGAAACCCAGCCACTTGACGTCGCTTTCGATCGCGTCGATGTATTCCTGGTCTTCCTTGGCCGGGTTGGTGTCGTCGAAACGCAGGTGCGTGACGCCACCGAACTCCTGGGCCAGGCCGAAATTCACGCAGATCGACTTGGCATGGCCGATGTGCAGGTAGCCGTTGGGCTCTGGTGGGAAGCGAGTGACGATCTGTGTGTGCTTACCCGAGTCCAGGTCCGCCTGGATGATCGGGCGCAGGAAGTTGACCGGCACGGCCGGGCCGGTCTTGGAATTCGAGGTAGGGTCGACAGTGGGCTTGCTCATAGGATCCTTGAACAGACAAGTGCGCGGCCGGGTACGGCCTGATAAATCAAAGCCCGTATCATAGCCGATGCTGTCAAGCACCTGACAGGCCAGGCCGGCAAACGATTGAATTTAATCGACGACCAGATGAAAAACAGCCTCGAAATTCGTGCCCGGCACGCTAAACTGCCCTGCCTGGCCGATTACAGCCAGACCGGTTGCGGGCAGTGAAGCCCCGAAACCCACGAATTCCTTGAAAGAGTACCGATCATGAGCAAAGTCAAACTGACCACCAACCACGGTGACATCGTTCTGCAACTGAACGCCGAGAAGGCGCCGCTGACCGTGGCCAACTTCATCGAATACGTCAACGCCGGCCACTACGAAAACACCGTGTTCCACCGCGTCATCGGCAACTTCATGATCCAGGGCGGCGGTTTCGAGCCAGGCATGAAGGAAAAGAAAGACAAGCGCCCAAGCATCCAGAACGAAGCCGACAACGGCCTGCCGAACAAAAAGTACAGCGTTGCCATGGCCCGTACCATGGAGCCGCATTCGGCCTCCGCGCAGTTCTTCATCAACGTGGCGGACAACAGCTTCCTGAACCACAGCGGCAAAACCACCCAGGGCTGGGGCTATGCGGTGTTCGGTGAAGTGATCGAAGGCACCGACGTAGTCGACAAGATCAAAGGCGTTTCCACCACGTCCAAGGCCGGCCACCAGGACGTCCCGGCAGAAGACGTGATCATCGAGAAAGCCGAGATCGTTGAGTGATATTGCTGATTTCAGACTTGCATCTGGAAGAGGAGCGCCCGGACATCAGCCGGGCGTTTCTGGATTTACTCGCCACACGCGCCCGCTCGGCGCAAGCGTTGTACATTCTGGGCGACTTTTTCGAAGCCTGGATCGGCGACGATGCCATGACGCCGTTCCAGCGTTCCATCTGCCAGGCCCTGCGCGACTTGAGCGACAGCGGCACGGCCATCTTCCTGATGCACGGCAATCGCGACTTCATGCTGGGGCAGGCCTTTTGCAAAGCGGCCGGCTGCACCCTGCTCAAGGACCCGAGTGTCGTGCAGTTCAATGGCGAGCCGGTGCTGCTGATGCACGGCGACAGTCTCTGCACCCGCGACGAAGGCTACATGAAGCTGCGGCGCTGGCTGCGCAACCCGGTCACGCTGTTCGTCCTGCGGCACCTGCCGCTGGGCAGCCGGCAGAAACTGGCGCGCAAACTGCGCAGCGAAAGCCGCACGCAGACACGCATGAAAGCCAATGACATCGTCGACGTCACGCCCGAAGAGATCCCGCGGATCATGCAGCAATACGGCGTGAAGACCTTGATCCACGGCCACACCCATCGTCCCGCCATCCACAAGCTGCAACTGGGCGAACACGCCGCCCGGCGCATCGTGCTGGGGGATTGGGACAAGCAAGGCTGGGCGTTGCAGGTGGACGAACAGGGCTTTGCGTTGGCGCCGTTTGGGTTCGGTAATGCGCAGTTGGCGTTGCCAAGCACCTAAAGCCCGCAGATCTCCTTTGTGGGCGCGAGCCTGTGGGAGCAAAGCTTGCTCGCGATGAACGATGACACGGTCTTGCAGTTGAACCATGTCGCCTGCATCGCGGGCAAGCCTTGCTCCCACAGGTACGCTCCCGCAGGGTGTTGTGTGTGGATCAGTGTCCTGCCGATGCAGGCCCCGCCTTCGCCGCAAACGGCGGCTTCGCCAGCCACACCAGCACGATCAACCCCATGAACGCCCAACCCAGCAGCGTGAAGTAATCCACGGTGGAGAGCATGTACGCCTGGCTGGTGAGGATCTGGTCGAGCTGGGCATAGGCCGGGGCACTCGCGCCACCGAGTTGGTTGAGTGCTTCGCGGGTGGCCGGCTCGAAAGTGCTGATGCTTTCGCTCAGGTAGGCGTGATGCTGGTCGGCCCGGCGGATCCAGATCCAGGTGGTCAGGGACGCGGCAAAGCTGCCGCCCAGGGTCCGCAGGAACGTCGCCAGCCCCGCGCCGTCGGCAATCTGGTGCGGCGGCAGGTCCGACATCAGAATGCTCAGGGTCGGCATGAAGAACAGCGCCACGCCGATGCCCATGAACAACTGCACCATCGCAATGTGCTGGAAATCCACCTCATTGGTAAACCCGGCGCGCATGAAGCAGCTCAGGCCCATGGCCAGGAACGCCAGCCCGGCCAACACACGCAGGTCGAACCGGTGGGCGTACTTGCCGACGAAGGGTGACATCAGCACCGGCAGGATGCCGATGGGCGCCACCGCCAGCCCGGCCCAGGTCGCGGTGTAGCCCATCTGGGTCTGCAACCACTGCGGCAGGATCAGGTTGATGCCGAAGAACCCGGCATAGCCCCCCACCAGCACAATGGTGCCGATGCGAAAGTTGCGATAGGCGAACAGGCGGAGATTGACCACCGGGTGGCGGTCGGTCATTTCCCAGATCACGAACACCGCCAGGGCAATGATCGAAATCAGCGCACCGCTAATGATGAAATTCGATTCGAACCAGTCCAGGTCGTTGCCTTTGTCGAGGATCACCTGGAGCGCGCCGACGCCGATGATCAGCGTGATCAACCCCACGTAGTCCATTGGTTGATGGCTGGTGACCACCGGTCGCGCCTTGAGCTGCTGTTGCACGACCATCGCCGCGAAGACGCCGATGGGTACGTTGATGAAGAAAATCCACGGCCAGCTATAGCTGTCGGTGATCCAGCCACCGAGGATCGGCCCGGCAATCGGCGCCACCACCGTGACCATCGCCAGCAACGCCAGGGCCATGCCGCGCCTGGCCGGCGGGTACACGGCTATCAGCAAGGTCTGGGTCATCGGATACAACGGCCCGGCCACCAGCCCTTGAAGTACGCGAAAGCCAATCAGCTCCGGCATCGAGGTGGAAATACCGCACAAGAACGACGCGAGCACGAACAGCATCGTCGCCCACAAAAACAGCTTCACCTCGCCAAACCGCCGGCTCAACCAGCCGGTGAGCGGCAAGGCGATGGCGTTGCTCACCGCGAACGAGGTAATCACCCAAGTGCCCTGCTCCGAGCTCACGCCCAGGTTGCCGGAAATGGTCGGCAAGGCGACGTTGGCAATGGTGGTGTCGAGCACCTGCATGAACGTCGCCAGCGACAGCCCGATGGTGCTGAGCAACAGGCTGGGCGGCGTGAAAGACGCATTATTGCTCATTGCGAGAATCCTATGAAGCGAAGGTGGCGAAATCCCTTGGGACAAGACCCAACCCCTGTGGGTGCAAGATCCTTAAACCCTGTGGGAGCAAGGCTGTGTGGGAGCAAAGCTTGCTCGCGAAACAGGCGCCTCGATTTCTGAAAGACCGCATCGCCGCCATCGCGGGCAAGCCCTGCTCCCACAGTGGGCAGTGCGTGCCTTGTCTGCAATGCATCAGGACTTGTTGGGCGACAACTCCGCCATCCCCTTGAGCAATTCAATCGGCAAGGGGAAGACGATGGTGGAGCTTTTATCCCCGGCAATCGAGCCCAGTGTCTGCATGTAGCGAAGTTGCATGGCGCCTGGCTGGCGGCCGAGCATTTCGGCGGCCTGCATGAGTTTTTCCGAGGCTTGCAGTTCGCCTTCGGCGTGGATCACCTTGGCCCGGCGTTCGCGCTCGGCTTCGGCTTGGCGGGCGATGGCGCGGATCATTGATTCGTTGAGGTCCACGTGCTTGATCTCGACATTTGCCACCTTGATACCCCAGGCATCGGTCTGGGCGTCGAGTACTTGCTGGATGTCGCCGTTCAATTGCTCGCGTTCGGCCAGCAGTTGGTCCAGGTCATGCTTGCCGAGGACCGCGCGCAAGGTGGTCTGGGCCAGTTGGCTGGTGGCCATGAGGAAGTTCTCGACCTGGATAATGGCTTTCTGCGGATCGAGCACGCGGAAATACAGCACCGCGTTGACCTTCACCGAGACGTTGTCGCGGGTGATCACGTCCTGGGGCGGCACGTCGAGGACAATGGTGCGCAGGTCGACGCGGATCATCTGCTGCACCACCGGAATCAGCAGGATCAACCCCGGCCCCTTGACTTGCCAGAACCGACCGAGCTGGAACACCACTGCTCGTTCGTATTCACGCAGGATCCGGAACGTCGCACCCGCCAGTGCGATCAACAGCAACAACAGCACTACAAAACCTATTTGCATGCCCATCTCATACCCCTCCAGAGTCAGCGGCGGCCACTTCCAGCAGCAACCCCTTGCGTGCGATGACCCGCACCGCTTGCCCAGACCGCAGCGGCGTCGCACTTGCCACCTGCCAGCGTTCGCCTTCCAACTGGACCCAGCCATGATGATGATTGCCGGCCTGCAACGCGGTCACCATCGTGACGCTGCCCAACAGCGCGGCATCGCCGCTGACGGGTTGGCGCGGTCGGGTTTTCAACGCACGGACCAGCAGGAAGATCAGCAGCAGCGCACTGATCAGGCCCAGGCCGAGCATCAGCGGAACCGGGACATCGGCGTTGGTCAGGATGACCGCGCCAATCACACACAGGACCATGCCACCCAGCCCCGCGACGCCGTAATTGGGCAGCGCTGCCTCGAAGACCAGCAAGGCCACGCCAACGGCAACCAGCCAGAACCCCAGGGGATCGGTGCCCAGTGGCACGAGACCCTCGGCACCGAACGCAGGCCCGCTGATCGCCAGCAGTGCAACCGTCAACCAGTGAATGTTCACAGGACCCTCCGCAACGTGTATTCGTCGGGACGTTATTCAAAGTCTAGTCGAGTCGTGGGTTGATTGAATTTTGATCAGTATGGCGGTCATTCAGGGCTAGACTGCGGGAAAGCACCCAATCACCCGTCTTATCCTCAGGAGCCTCGCATGGAATCCCCGATCCACAGCCTGCCCGCGCTGTTCAAACAATTGGGCCTGTCTGATGACGCCGTTGATATCGACAAATTCATCGCGGCCCATTCCCCTCTCAAGCCTGAACTTCACTTGGCCGATGCGTATTTCTGGAATGAGGGCCAGCGGCAAATGCTGCGCGACGAAATCCTCGAAGATGCGGACTGGGCGGAAGTGATAGATCAGTTGGATGTGTTGTTGCGCAAGGGGCGTAGCGAGTGAGACCGACGCAATACCACAGAGTTGATTTGTTATTCCTTTAAAGAATTAACAAATAGCTTCTTATTCCTTAAATAATATAGCTCTCCTCCTTATACTCGTCCGGGAACAGACACGCAGGAGAGCACCCATGCGCAACGAATCGATTCGCTACCTGATTGTGCCGGGCTGGCAAGGATCGCCGGAAAATCATTGGCAAACCCACTGGCAGAACAGCCTGCCCAACAGTGCCAGGGTCGAGCAGGCCGACTGGGTCACGCCTCGGCGTGAAGACTGGGTGGCGGCGCTGGCCGAGGCCGTGGCCGCCGACAGCACACCAGTGATCCTGATTGCCCATAGCCTGGGTTGCATCACGGTGGCCCATTGGGCCGCCACCGCGCCGGTGCAGTTCCTGCGACAGGTGCGTGGGGCGTTGCTGGTGGCGCCGGCGGATGTCGAACGGCCGGCCTGCGTCCCGGCACTGCGCAACTTCGCGCCGATTCCCACTGATCTGTTGCCGTTCCCAAGCCAAGTGGTCAGCTCCGACAACGACGCCGCCGTGAGCGCCCCGCGCGCCCTGGAGCTGGCGCGCAACTGGGGCGCCGAGGCCGGGATTCTGTCCGGGGCGGGGCATATCAACGTGAAGTCCGGTCATCAGCGTTGGGAGCAGGGTTTCGCTTACCTCTATCGTCTGCAAAACCGCATGGAGCATCACGCCCTGCGTCGCGCCTGAATTTTTAGCGCCCCCCGTCTCCCGGCGGTCTGGGGCGGGAGCCTGCCATGAGTTTGCATGAAACCTTCGGTCAGCCCTTGCTGACCTTTCCCGATGCGGAAAAAAGCCCCCTGAGCATTCGCGCCAAGGCGCTGGTGTTCGTCGACCCCCGTTCGCGGCAATTGCGCCAGGCATTGGAGCAACTGGCGCCGCGTGCGATCTCGGTGCTGATACGCGGCGAAACCGGTAGCGGCAAGGAATTGCTGGCCCGGCATATCCACCGCGAAAGTGATCGCGGCGGGTTGTTTGTCTCGGTCAACTGCGGCGCGATCAGCCCGACTTACGCCGACGCTGAACTGTTCGGCTATGCCGCCGGTAGCTATAGCGGTTCGGCCAGCAGCCGGGCCGGTTGGTTTGGGTCGGCCAATGGCGGCACCCTCTACTTGGATGAAATCGGTGATTTGCCGCTGCCGATCCAGATCAAATTGCTGGCGGCCCTGGAAAACCATGAAGTCACCCGCGTGGGTGCGCATCAGCCCAGCCCGGTGGATGTCCGCCTGGTGGCAGCGACCAGCATCGACCTGGCACAAGCGGTGGCGGCCGGGAAATTCCACGAACGGCTCTACCACTACTTGAGCGAAGGCCAACTGGAACTGCCGGCCCTGCGCGAGCGGGTAGGCGATATCCTGTCCCTGGCCGAATATTTCCTGGGCATCTACAGCCAGCGACTCGGCCTCAGCGTGCCGCTGATCAGTGAAGCGGCGCAGTACGCCCTCGAGCGGCACAGTTGGCCGGGCAACACCCGCGAGCTGGAAAACGTCATTCACTTCGCGTTGCTGGTGAGCACGGGGGATGAGATTTTGCCGGAGCACTTGAATCTGCCGCCCCAGCCTTCAGCCTTGGAGCTGATTGATCAGCAGGTGGCGCAGGTCATTGCACAGGGTTCGGACGCCGAGCGCCTAGCCCTCAAGGCGCTGCTGAATCGACTGGAGCAAACGCTATAGGGCACACCTCGCCGGGCCTGCAGGAGCTGTGTAGGAGCTGTCGAGTGCAACGAGGCTGCGATCTTTCCCCAGACAATTGAGTCGCAAGCGAAAGATCAAGATCAAGATCAAGATCAAAAGATCGCAGGCTTCGCCAGCTCCTACACAGAGCGGGAGCAAGCTCCCTCGCCACAAAAGCGGTGCTTTTCTATATGAGTAAAATGAATATGAACTTGAATAAAAGATATTTTTAAGGAATAAAAAATATCGGTATTGTCCGCATCACGCCAGCGATAGCACTTCACTGGCACTCCACATTTGGCCGTCGTCCATGACGACCGTGATTTTCGATAAGGACACTGCATGAAAAAGGTTCTGTTGTTCACCGCATTGGCGGCAGCCCTGGCCTCGGGCCTGGCCCAGGCCGCGGAGAAACTGGTCGTGGCCGCCACCCCGGTGCCACACGCTGAAATCCTCGAGCTGATCAAGCCGGCCCTGGCCAAAGAAGGCGTGGACCTGGAAATCAAGGTCTTCACCGACTACGTCCAACCCAACGTACAGGTTGATCAGAAGCGCCTGGACGCCAACTACTTCCAGACCCTGCCGTACCTGACGAACTTCAACGAAGGCAAAGGCACTCATCTGGTGACCGTGATCGGCGTTCACGTCGAACCGTTCGGCGGCTACTCGAAGAAGTACAAAAAATTGGCTGATCTGCCAAACGGCGCAACCATCGCGCTGCCCAACGAAGGCAGCAACAGCGGCCGTGCCCTGCTCCTGCTGCAGAAGGCTGGCCTGATCGAGTTGAAAGACCCGAAAAATGCGTTGGCAACCCCGAAAGATATCGCCAAGAACCCGCACAACTTCAAGTTCAAGGAACTGGAATCGGCCATGCTGCCGCGCGTGCTGGACCAGGTCGACCTGGACCTGATCAACACCAACTATGCCCTGGAAGCGGGTCTTAACCCGGCCAAGGATGCACTGGTGATCGAAGGCGCGGACTCGCCTTACGTCAACTTCCTGGTGGCCCGTCCGGACAACAAGGACAGCCCGGCCATCCAGAAACTGGCCAAGGCCCTGACCAGCCCTGAAGTGAAGGCGTTCATCGAGAAGAAATACAGCGGCGCGGTACTGCCGGCGTTCTGATTCGCGGGCTATATCCTTTCACGGTTTCAAACGCCGACGGCTGATACAGCGTCGGCGTTTTTTATTGTGGGAGCGAGCTTGCTCGCGATTCGGTTGATCAGGCGCAGATTAGTCCGGCCAATGCCACGCCGGTTCATCCAGCACCCGCTGCCCGACAATCCCGGTCTGCCCAAGCTCCTTTTCCAGCACGATGCAATTGCACTGCTCATCCTGCTCCAGGGCGGCGATCAGGCGCGTGGCGTGGGACACCACCCAGACCTGGCAATTGACTGAAGCACGGATGATCAGGCGCGCCAAGGCTGGCAACAGATCGGGGTGCAGGCTGGTTTCCGGTTCGTTGAGCACCATCAGCGAGGGTGGTCGTGGTGTGAGCAGGGCGGCCACCAGCAACAGATAGCGCAAGGTCCCGTCCGACAGTTCGGCGGCGGACAGCGGCCGCAGCAGGCCGTGCTGTTGAAACGCGATGGCGAAACGTCCGCCTTGCAGTTTCTCAATGCGTAGATGGGCACCGGGGAACGCGTCGCCGATGGCGGCATGCAAGGCCTCGACGTCACCGATTTCAAGGATGGTCTGCAACGCGGCGGCCAGATCGCGTCCGTCGTGGTGCAGCACCGGCGTGCGAGTGCCCAGTTGCGGTTGGCGCACCGGGGCGTCGGCGTCGCTGCGAAAATGATCGTAGAAGCGCCAGCGACGAATGAACTCGCGCATCTGCAGGACCTCCGGCGAGGTGCGCAGGCTGCCGACCTGGTCGAACAGGCTGTCGAAGGTCGGCGTGTGCTGGGCCAGCACATCCCAGGAACGACTTTCGCGGGCTCGGATCATCGGCCCGTTGCGGTCCACCAGCAGGCTGGCTGGCCGAAACACCGGGCCTGCCCAGAGGCATTCGCGCTTGATTTCAGGGTCCAGTGAAAACGCCGAACGACTGGGTTCCGGCAAGCCCAGGGCGATCGAATAGCTGAAGTCCTCCCCAGCGAAGCCCAGGCGCAGGCGCTTGGTGCCCTGGCGCACAATCGCCTGGACCGGCACCTCGCCGTTACGCATGCGCCGGCTGATTTCTTCCGGCCCGGCCCAGAAGGTCGAGTCCAGTCCGCCTTCGCGGGCCAGGGCGTTGACCACCCCGCCCTGGGCTGTCTCGGCCAACAGGCGTAGGGCGCGGTACAGATTGGACTTGCCGCTGCCGTTGGGACCGGTGATCAGGTTCAGCCGGCCCAGGGGGATGACCAGTTTGTTGATCGATCGATAGTTGGCCACCGCCAATGTCTTGAGCATGGGCAGACTCCTGCTGCATGGGTTCGTAGGAGCTGTCGAGCGAAGCGAGGCTGCGATCTTTCCGAACCCCATTGATTCTCAAGTGAAAGATCAAAAGATCGCAGCCTCGCTTCGCTCGGCAGCTCCTACAGGCGGCGATCAGTTTGCCTGATTTGCTGCACCCGTTGTATTCGTGGAACCCTGTTCTAAGCTCACAGTCGTATCGTCACTGGTACGTCCGTACAACGCAAAGGAGTCTGCATGGCTGGTCCCGGAATCAAATTGATGATTGGTTTGGGCGTGTGCGTGTTGTTGACGGGGTGCGGTGATAAGAAGCCCGAAGAAAAAGCCCTGCCGCGGGTTTTCGTGCAGCAAGCCGTACCCAGCGAATACGCCGCTTCGGTGACCTTGACCGGCGATGTCCAGGCGCGGGTGCAGGCTGACTTGTCGTTTCGCGTGGGCGGCAAGATCATCGAACGCAAGGTCGATGTCGGCGCCCGGGTCTCGGCCCGGCAAGTGCTGGCCCGGCTCGACCCCCGGGACCTGCAGACCAACGTCGACTCCGCCGAGGCTCAGGTGGCCGCCGAGCAGGCGCGAGTCAAGCAGAGTGCGGCGGCGTTCGTGCGCCAGCAGAAACTCCTGCCCAAGGGCTACACCAGCCAGAGCGAATACGACGCGGCCCAGGCCCAACTGCGCAGCAGCCAGAGTGCATTGAGCGCCGCCCAGGCCCAACTGGCCAACGCCCGCGAACAACTGAGCTACACCGCACTGATTGCCGAGGCCCCGGGCATCATCACCGCGCGCCAGGCGGAAGTCGGCCAGGTGGTGCAGGCCACGGAGCCGATCTTCAGCCTGGCCCGGGACGGCGAGCGCGACGCGGTGTTCAATATCTACGAATCGCTGTTGAGCGAACCGCCTTCGGACCCTGCAATCACCATCAGTTTGTTGGACAACCCCGCCGTCAAGACCACCGGCACGGTGCGCGAGATCACCCCGGCGGTGTCGGCCCAGACCGGCACCGTGCAGGTCAAGGTCACCCTCAATGATTTGCCCGAAGGCATGCGCCTGGGCTCGGTGGTCAGTGCCACGGCCAAGTCCGCCGGCAAGACCGCCTTCGAGCTGCCTTGGTCGGCCCTGACCAAAAACCTCAGTGACCCGGCCGTTTGGCTGGTGGACGGCGAGGGCAAGGCGCAGTTGCAAACGGTGACGGTCGGCCGCTACCTGACCGGCAAGGTCATCATCAGCGATGGGCTCAAGGGGGGCGAGAAAATCATCATCGCCGGTGGGCAATTGTTGCACCCCGGCGTACGCGTCGAGATCGCTGAAAACGCCGCTGGAAAAACCACGCAGGGGACCCAACCATGAAGCGTTTGTGGATGGTCTCGGTCGGCCTCTTGCTGGCTGCCTGCTCCAAGGAAGAAGCGCCGCCCGAACCGGTGCGCCCGGTGTTGTCCGTTGAAGTCCGGGCCCTCGACCAGCAGGCACTCGGGCGGTTCGCTGGCAATATCCAGGCGCGCTACGAGAGCAACGTGGGTTTCCGTGTGCCTGGACGGATCGCCAGCCGCAATGTCGATGTCGGTGCGCAAGTGAAGAAGGGCGACCTGCTCGCCACGCTCGACCCTACCGACCAGCAAAACCAGTTGCGCGCCGCCCAGGGCGATCTGGCGCGGATCGAGGCGCAGTACATCAATGCCCAGGCCAATGCCCGTCGCCAGCAGCAATTGTTCGACCGTGGCGTGGGCGCCCAGGCGCAACTGGACATCGCCCAGACCGACCTGAAAACCACTGGCGCCTCTCTCGAACAGGCCAAGGCCTCGGTGGAGCAGTCCCGCGACCAGCTCAACTACAGCGCGCTGCACACCGACCACGACGCCGTCGTCACGGCCTGGAATGCCGAAGCCGGGCAGGTGGTCACCGCCGGCCAGCAAGTGGTGACCCTGGCCCGCCCGGACATCAAGGAAGCAGTGATCGACCTGCCAGCCGGGCTGGTCGAGCGCCTGCCCACGGACGTGGTGTTCGAGGTTGCCGCGCAATTGGACCCGAACATCCACACCACCGCCATCGTGCGTGAGATCGAACCTCAGGCCCAGAGCGCGACCCGCACCCGCCGCGCGCGCTTGACACTGACCGACACGCCACCAGGTTTTCGCCTGGGCACGGCCATCAGCGTGACCCTGAGCTCGACCATCGAACCACGCATCGAGCTGCCACTGAGCGCGCTGCAAGAGATCGACGGCAAGGCGCGCATCTGGCTGGTCGACCCGCAAACCCAGACCGTCTCGCCCCGTGACGTACGGATTCTCGAACGCTTGGCCAACTCGGTGCTGGTGGCCAACGGCATCAAGGCCGGCGATCGCGTGGTCAGCGCTGGGGTGAACAGTCTCCAGCCGGGGCAGAAAGTGAAACTCGACGAGGACGCACGATGAAAGGGCCTTTCAATCTGTCCGAATGGGCCCTGCGGCATCAGTCGTTCGTCTGGTACCTGATGTTCGTGGCATTGCTGATGGGCGTGTTTTCGTACATGAACCTGGGGCGCGAAGAAGACCCATCGTTCACCATCAAGACCATGGTCATCCAGACCCGTTGGCCTGGCGCGACCCAGGAAGAAACCCTCAGGCAGGTCACCGATCGCATCGAGAAAAAACTCGAAGAGCTCGATTCCCTCGACTACGTCAAAAGCTACACCCGACCGGGAGAATCGACGGTGTTCGTGTACCTGCTCGACACCACCGGGGCCAAGGAAATCCCCGAGATCTGGTACCAGGTGCGCAAGAAGATCAACGACATTCGCGGCGATTTCCCTGACGGCTTGCAAGGGCCCGGGTTCAACGACGAGTTCGGCGATGTCTACGGTTCGGTGTACGCCTTCACCGGCGATGGCCTGTCGATGCGCCAGTTGCGCGACTACGTGGAACAGGTGCGCGCCGAGATCCGTGGCGTACCGGGCCTGGGCAAGGTCGAGATGGTGGGCGAGCAGGACGAAGTGCTCTACCTGAACTTCTCCACGCGCAAACTTGCCGCCCTGGGGATCGACCAGCGCCAAGTCGTGCAAAGCCTGCAGACCCAGAACGCCGTGACTCCGGCAGGGGTGATCGACGCCGGGCCGGAGCGGATTTCCGTGCGCACGTCCGGGCAGTTCCAGTCGGAAAAGGACCTGGCCAACGTCAACCTGCGGCTCAACGACCGCTTCTATCGACTGGCCGACATCGCCGATATCAGCCGCGGTTACGTTGACCCTGCCACGCCGATGTTCCGTTTCAACGGTACACCGGCCATCGGCCTCGCCATCGCAATGAAGAAGGGCGGCAACATCCAGGACTTCGGCAAGGCGTTGCATGCGCGCATGAGCGAGCTGACCGCCGACCTGCCGGTGGGCGTTGGCGTGCATACCGTGTCGGACCAGGCCGAAGTGGTGGAGGAGGCGGTCGGCGGCTTCACCAGCGCCTTGTTCGAGGCGGTGATCATCGTCCTGCTCGTCAGCTTCGTCAGCCTCGGCGTCAGGGCCGGGTTGGTGGTGGCCTGCTCGATTCCGCTGGTGCTGGCGATGGTCTTCCTGTTCATGGAATACAGCGGCATCACCATGCAGCGGATTTCCCTTGGCGCGTTGATCATCGCCCTCGGCCTGCTGGTGGACGACGCGATGATCACCGTGGAAATGATGGTCACGCGCCTGGAAAAAGGTGACACCAAGGATCAGGCCGCGACGTTCGCCTACACCTCGACGGCGTTCCCGATGCTCACCGGGACCCTGGTGACCGTGGCGGGTTTCGTGCCCATCGGCCTGAACGCCAGTTCCGCCGGTGAGTACACCTTCACCCTGTTCGCGGTCATCGCCGTGGCGATGCTGGTGTCATGGATCGTCGCGGTGTTGTTTGCCCCGGTGATTGGCGTGCACATCCTCAGCACCAACGTGAAACCCCACAGCGCCGAGCCGGGGCGGATCGGCCGGGCATTCAACGGCGGCCTGCTGTGGGCGATGCGCAATCGCTGGTGGGCCATTGGCATCACCGTGCTGCTGTTCGTGCTGTCGGTGTTTTGCATGCGTTTCGTGCAAAACCAGTTCTTCCCGTCCTCGGACCGGCCGGAAATCCTGGTGGACCTCAACCTGCCGCAAAACGCCTCGATGGACGAGACCCGCCGGGCGGTCGATCGCCTGGAAGCGACCCTCAAGGGCGACCCGGACATCGAGCGCTGGAGCAGCTACATCGGCGAAGGCGCGATTCGCTTTTACCTGCCGCTGGACCAGCAACTGCAGAACCCGTACTACGCGCAACTGGTGATCGTCAGCAAGGGCCTGGAGTCGCGCACGGCCCTCACCGAGCGTCTGCAAAAGCGTCTGCGTGAGGATTTCGTCGGGATTGGCAGCTACGTGCAGGCCCTGGAAATGGGCCCGCCGGTGGGCCGGCCGATCCAGTACCGGGTCAGCGGCAAGGACATCGACCAGGTGCGCAAGCATGCGATCGAACTGGCCACCGAGCTGGACAAGAACTCGCACATTGGCGAAATCATTTACGACTGGAACGAACCGGGCAAGGTGCTGCGCATCGACATCGCCCAGGACAAGGCGCGGCAGCTGGGCCTGTCTTCCGATGATGTGGCCAGGGTGATGAACAGCATTGTCAGCGGCTCGCCCGTGACCCAGGTCAACGACGATATTTACCTGATCGACGTGGTCGGCCGTGCCGAAGATGCCGAGCGTGGTTCGCCGGAAACCCTGCAGAACCTGCAAATCGTCACCCCGGGCGGCACCTCGATTCCGTTGCTGGCGTTCGCCACGGTGCGCTATGAACTGGAACAGCCCTTGGTGTGGCGTCGTGACCGCAAGCCGACCATCACCATCAAGGCCGCGGTGCGCGACGAGATCCAACCCACCGACCTGGTCAAGCAACTGCAACCGGCCATCGACACGTTCGCCGCCGGCCTGCCAGTGGGCTACAAGGTCGCCACGGGCGGTACGGTGGAAGAGAGCAGCAAGGCCCAAGGGCCGATCGCCAGTGTCGTGCCGCTGATGCTGTTCTTGATGGCGACCTTCCTGATGATCCAGCTGCACAGCGTGCAGAAACTGTTCCTGGTGGCGAGTGTCGCGCCTCTCGGATTGATCGGTGTGGTGCTGGCGCTGGTGCCGACGGGCACGCCCATGGGCTTCGTGGCGATCCTCGGGATCCTCGCGTTGATTGGCATCATCATCCGTAACTCGGTGATCCTGGTGACCCAGATCGATGAATACGAACGTGACGGCTACGAGCCCTGGGATGCGGTGGTGGAAGCCACCGAACACCGGCGCCGACCGATCCTGCTCACGGCGGCCGCGGCGAGCCTGGGGATGATCCCGATTGCCCGGGAAGTGTTCTGGGGGCCGATGGCCTACGCGATGATCGGCGGGATCATCATCGCGACGCTACTGACGCTGCTGTTCCTGCCGGCGCTGTATGTGGCCTGGTACAAGATCCGCGAGCCGAAGCGTGATTGAGTTGGCGTTAAATCATGGGGGCTGCTGCGCAGCCCATCGCGAGCAAGCTTTGCTCCCACAGCAGATCCGTAGTGAATTCAGATTCTGTATTCGCAAAGACCTGTGGGAGCAAAGCTTGCTCGCGATGAGGCCCTCCCTGTCACCGCAAACTTTACTTGCGTAGCAACCGCAACCCATTGAACACCACCAGCAAACTCACCCCCATGTCGGCAAACACCGCCATCCACATGGTGGCGAACCCGGCGAAAGTGAACCCGAGGAAGATCGCCTTGATCACCAACGCCAAGGCAATGTTCTGTTTCAGGATGCTTGAAGTCTGCCGCGACAGGCGAATGAACGCCGGGATCTTGCGCAGATCATCGTCCATCAAGGCGACATCGGCGGTTTCGATGGCGGTGTCGGTGCCGGCCGCCGCCATGGCGAAACCGATTTCCGAACGGGCCAGGGCCGGGGCGTCGTTGATGCCGTCGCCGACCATGCCGACGCGGTGACCCTGGGCGTACAACGCTTCGATGGCTTGCAGCTTGTCTTCGGGCAACAGGTCGCCTCGGGCTTGGTCCATGCCCACCTGTGCAGCAATCGCGTCGGCGGTGTGGGCGTTGTCGCCGGTGAGCATCAAGGTCTTGATGCCCAGGTCATGCAGTTGCCGGATGGCTTCGCGACTTGAGTCCTTCACGGTGTCGGCCACGGCAAACAGCGCCAAGGGGCCTGTAGCGTCGAGCAGCAGCACCACGGACTTGCCTTGTTTTTCCAGGGCGAAGAGTTTCTCTTCCAGTTCGGGGGAGCACAGGCCGAGGTCTTCCACCAGGCGGTGATTGCCCAGGTGATACGTCTGCCCGCCGATGTCGCCGCGCACGCCACGCCCGGCAAGCGCCTCGAAGTTATCCACAACCTGCTGTGCCAGTTGCTTATCCACAGCCGCGTTGGCAATCGCCCGGGAAACCGGGTGATCGGAGCGGGCGGCGAGGCTGGCGGCCAGGGCCGGAGCGATGGTTTCCACGCTCGGGTCCAGCGCCACATAGTCGGTTTGCACCGGCTTGCCGTGGGTGATCGTGCCGGTCTTGTCCAAGGCCAGGTAGTCGAGCTTGTAGCCGCCCTCCAGGTACACGCCGCCCTTGACCAGGATGCCTTTGCGCGCGGCGGCAGCGAGGCCGCTGACGATGGTCACAGGGGTGGAAATCACCAGCGCGCAGGGGCAGGCGACCACCAGCAGCACCAGCGCCCGGTAGATCCAGTCGAACCACGCCGCGCCCATGAACAACGGTGGGATGACGGCCACGGCCAAGGCCAGGACAAACACCGCCGGGGTGTAGATTTTCGAGAACTGGTCGACGAAGCGTTGGGTCGGCGCGCGGGAGCCCTGGGCCTGTTCCACGGCGTGGATGATCCGCGCCAGGGTGGAGTGATCGGCCGCTGCGGTCACGGTGTATTCCAATTCGCCGGCCTGGTTGATGGTGCCGGCAAACACCTTGTCGCCGATGGTTTTTTCCACCGGCAGGCTCTCGCCGGTAATCGGTGCCTGGTCGATGGTCGAACGGCCGGCGACCACGTCACCGTCCAGGCCCACCCTTTCGCCCGGGCGAACCCGTACCCGCGCACCGAGGGCGATGATTTTTACGTCTTGTGCCTGCCAGCTGCCATCAGCCTGTTGCACGGTGGCCTGTTCCGGGGCCATCTGCATCAGGCCGCTGATGGCGTTGCGCGCCCGGTCCAGGGATTTGGCTTCGATCAGCTCGGCCACGGTGAACAGGAACATCACCATCGCCGCTTCTGGCCATTGGCCGATCAGCACGGCGCCGGTCACGGCGATGCTCATCAACGCATTGATGTTCAAGTTGCGGTTTTTCAGGGCGATCCAGCCCTTCTTATAGGTACCCAGGCCACCGCTGAGGATCGACACCAATGCCACCACTGCGACCACCCAGTTTGGCGCGGCGTTGGTGAAGTGGATCATCTCGGCGCCCAGGGCTGTCACGCCGGACAGCGCCAGCGGCCACCAGGGCTTGGCCGGGGCGGGCAAGTCAGGGGTGGTTTTCTCTTTGCCCGGTGTCATCGGCTCGGCCTGCATCCCTAAGGACTCGATGGCCTTGATGATCGGCGCGTCGCTTGGCAAATCGTGGGTCACGCCCAGTACGCGGTTGATCAGGTTGAAATCCAGTTGCTGCACGCCTTCGAGCTTGCCGAGCTTGTTCTGGATCAGCGTCTGTTCGGTGGGGCAGTCCATGGCTTCGATGCGGAAGCTGCTCAGCCGCGCACCGTCCGTCGGCGTTTTGCCGAGGATGACCTGCGACGGGGCTGCTTTCGATGCGCAGCAGGAATGCCCGTGGTCATGGCCGTGGTCGGGTTTGTGGATGTGAAGGGAATCGCTCATCGGGTGACGTCCGTGAAAAGTGCCTGTTGCGCAGTAAAGACCCTGTAGCCACTATAGGGTCAAGCACCTATTTGGGAGGTCGCAGCATGAAGATCGGAGAACTGGCGAAAATCACCGACTGCCAGGTCGAAACCATCCGCTACTACGAGCGCGAAGGCTTGCTGCCGGAACCGGCCCGTAGCGACGGCAATTACCGTGTCTACACCCAGGCCCATGCCGAGCGGCTGACGTTCATCCGTAATTGCCGCACCCTGGACATGACCCTGGAAGAAATCCGCAGCCTCCTGGCCCTGCGCGATAGCCCCCAGGACCAGTGCGAAAGCGTCAACGCGCTGATCGACGAACACATCCAGCACGTCAAGGCCCGCATCGACGGCCTGCTGGCCTTGCAGACGCAACTGATCGACCTGCGCCATCGCTGTGGCGAAGGACCGGACCTGGATCAATGCGGGATCTTGCAGCGCCTGGAGGTGAGCGGGGCGGTGGCGCCGGAGGTGGAGCATTCCCATGTGGGGCGTAGTCACGGGCATTGAGCCCTTGCCACCAATCCCCAATACACAGAGTCGCCTATGGGCGAGCCTGTGGGAGCAAAGCTTGGTGTGAGCCTGTGGGAGCAAAGCTTGCTCGCGATGAACGATAACGCGATCTTCTGACGGATCGAGGCGTTTCCATCGCGAGCAAGCTTTGCTCCCACAGGCCCGCACACAGGGGGATGGTGGGATTCTTCTAGACCGCCATCGGCGCGGTCATCGGCGCATGGTGCTGGTAGCCTTCGAGGGAGAAGTCGCCCGGCTCCACCAACTCCAGCCACTCAGGCTGGTACACGCCGGTCTTGGCGAACTCCGGCACACGCTCGGAAATCACCAGCTTGGGCATCGGGAACGGCTCGCGCGTGAGCTGTTCGTTGAGCATGTCCAAGTGGTTTTCGTAGACGTGGGCATCGCCGATGAAATAGGTGAACCAGCGCGGCGTGTAGCCGGTCAGGCGGCCGATCAGGCTCAGCAGTGCGGCGCCTTCGGTGAGGTTGAACGGCGTGCCCAGGCCCAGGTCGTTGGAGCGGATGTAGAGGGTCAGGGAGATTTCCCTGGTCTCGACATTCGGGTGGAACTGGTAGAGCAGGTGGCACGGCGGCAGGGCCATTTCATCGAGCTGGGCGCAGTTCCAGCCGTGGAACAGGATGCGCCGGCTGCCCGGGTCCTTGATGATGGTGTCGACGCACTGGCGAACCTGGTCGATGGCCTTGTACAGCACCACGTAGGCCTGGCCGTTTTCTTCGCCCTCGGCGATCTGCCGGTAACCCTGGGCCAGTGTCTGCTCGATGGCGGCCGGGTTGCTCAAGGGGATCTGTTTGTAGGCCGGCCACTTGCGCCATTGCACGCCGTAGATCTCGCCCAGGTCGTCTTCGCCCTGGCGGAACGGGTTGGCCAGCCACTGGGCGTTTTCGTTGGCGTTCTGGTCCCAGACCTTGCAGCCCAGGGCACGGAATTCGGCGGCATTGTTCACGCCACGCAGGAAGCCGCACATCTCGCCGATGGCCGATTTGAAGGCCATTTTGCGGGTGGTGATGGCCGGGAAACCGTCTTTCAAGTCATAGCGCAGCATGGCGCCGGGGAAGCTGATGGTGTTCACACCGGTGCGGTTGGCTTGCTTGGTGCCGTTCTTGATGACGTGGGCCACCAGATCGAGATATTGCTTCATGGGTTACCTGTGTCCTTGAACCCGGGGCCAACGCCCCGGGGTTCGAATTTTAAACCTTGGCCGCCGCAGCCGGCGCACGATGATAAGCCAGCCAGATCAGCGCCAGGCCGCCGATGATCATCGGCAGGCACAACACCTGGCCCATGGTCAGCCAGTTCCACGCCAGATAGCCGAGCTGGGCGTCCGGGACGCGGACGAATTCAACGATGAAACGGAAGATGCCATAGAACAGCGCGAACATGCCCGACACCGCCATGGTTGGCCGCGGCTTGCGCGAGAACAGCCAGAGAATCAGGAACAGTGCCACGCCTTCGAGGGCGAATTGATAAAGCTGCGACGGGTGGCGCGGCAACTGCGCCGGGTCGCTGAACGGCGGGAAGATCATCGCCCACGGCACGTCGGTCGACTTGCCCCATAACTCGGCATTGATGAAGTTGCCGATGCGCCCTGCGCCCAGGCCGATCGGCACCATTGGCGCGACGAAGTCCATCAGCTCGAAAAACGACTTGTTGTTGCGCTTGCCGAACCACAACGCCGCCAACATCACGCCGATGAACCCACCGTGGAACGACATGCCGCCCTTCCAGACTTCGAAGATCAGCGTCGGGTTGGCCACATAGGCGCTCAGGTCGTAGAACAGCACATAGCCCAGGCGTCCGCCGACGATCACGCCCATGGACAGCCAGAACACCAGGTCGGAAAGTTTTTCCTTGTTCCAGGTCGGGTCGAAACGGTTGAGCCGGCGCGACGCCAGCAACCAGGCGCCGCCGATGCCGATCAGGTACATCAGGCCGTACCAGTGGATTTTCAGCGGGCCGATGGCCAGGGCTACCGGATCGATCTGCGGGTAAGGCAGCATTGATATTCCTCGTAAACGTCAAAAATACCCGGGCGACGCTGCCACCTCGGGATTAAGCCAGGATTGCGTCAGAACAGAAAACTCAAGCCCACGCAGAATAGCAGGGCGGCAAACAACCGCTTGAGCAAGCGCGGTGACAGGCGATGGGCCAGCCGCGCGCCGAAACGGGCGAAGACCATGCTGGTCAAGGCGATGCCCAGCAGCGCCGGCAAATACACAAAACCGAGACTATGGGCCGGCAGCAGCGGATCGTGCCAACCCAAAATCATGAAACTTAATGCGCTGACCACGGCGATGGGCAGTCCGCAGGCCGATGACGTCGCGACCGCTTGCTGCATCGGTACGCTGCGCCAGGTCAGGAACGGCACGGTCAGTGAACCGCCACCGATGCCGAAAATCGCCGAGGCCCAGCCAATCACCGTGCCGGCCAGGGTCAGTCCGGCCTTGCCCGGTACGTTGCGACTGGCGTTGGGCTTGAAGTTCAGGGCCAGTTGCACGGCAATGATCAGGGCGAACACGCCGATGATCTTTTGCAGGTGCGGGCCGGAAATCGCTTCGGCGATGATCGCACCGAATCCGGCACCGATCAGGATGCCGACGGTCATCCAGGCGAACACCGGCCAGCGCACCGCGCCTTTGCGCTGATGCTCGCGCACCGCATTGACCGAGGTGAAGATGATCGATGCCAGTGAGGTGCCGACGGCCAGATGCGTCAACACCTGCGGGTCGAAACCCTGCAGGGTGAAACTGAACACCAGCACCGGGACAATGATGATCCCGCCCCCCACACCGAACAACCCGGCCAGCACGCCGGCGCAGGCGCCGAGCAGCAGATAGAGCACAAATTCCACCAGCGTCTCCCCGACCATCCCTGAAATAAGAGCGGCATGGTAACGGATCGAGGGGCTTGGGCTCTACTGAAGGCGATGGATGCATGATGGAGGTATGGGTAGAGTAGGTGCAACGCGTGGTTTTTGTGGCGAGGGAGCTTGCTCCCGTTGTAGGAGCTGTGTAGGAGCGGTGTAGGAGCTGTCGAGTGCAACGAGGCTGCGATCTCTCCACTGGCAATTGAGTCGCAAGCGAAAGATCAAGATCAAGATCAAGATCAAAAGATCGCAGGCTTCGCCAGCTCCTACAGAGCCCAGCGGGAGCAAGCTCCCTCGCCACAAAAGCAGTGTTGCTCAGCTTCATTTTTAAACAGGACAACCTGATGTGCCTGATCGTATTTGCCTGGCGCCCCGGCCACGCCCGGCCGCTGATCGTGGCGGCCAACCGCGACGAGTTCTATGCCCGGCCGACCTTGCCCCTGGCCCAGTGGCCTGATGCGCCCCATGTGCATGCCGGTCGCGACCTGGAGGCTGGCGGCACCTGGCTCGGCATTGGCGCCGAGGGGCGCTTTGCGGCGCTGACCAACATCCGTGACCCAGGCCAATTGCCGGCCTTCAAGTCGCGCGGCGAGCTGGTGGCGCGGTTCCTGACCGGGAATCTGTCGATTGCCGACTACCTGAGCGAAGTCGTGCCCCGCGCCGGCGAGTACGGTGGCTTCAACCTGCTGCTCGGCGATGGCGTCGAGCTCTGGCACCACAACGCCCGCGATACCCCGCCGCAGCGGTTGGGCGAGGGGCTCTATGGCGTGTCGAACGCAGGGTTGAACACGCCCTGGCCCAAGTTGCTCAAGGCTCGTGCGGCGCTGGGCGAGGTGCTGGATGATCCGCAGCCCGAGGCGTTGCTGGCGCTGCTGAACGACCCGCAACCTGCTCCGGTGGCTGAGCTGCCTGATACGGGGGTGGGCGTGGCGACCGAGACGCTGTTATCGAGTGTGTTCATCGCCAGCCCGGCCTACGGGACGCGGGCGAGTACGGCGCTGATTGTCCATGCCGATGGGACGCGGCAGATGGTCGAGCGCAGTTTCGGGCCGCATGGGGGGCATTTGGGGGAGGTGGCGCTGCACATTTGATTCAGCCCTGTAGGAGCTTGTAGGAGCTGTGTAGGAGCTGACGAGCGAAGCGAGGCTGCGATCTTTCCCCAGACACTTGAATCTCAAGCGAAAGATCAAAAGATCAAAAGATCGCAGGCTTCGCCAGCTCCTACAGAGCCCAGCGGGAGCAAGCTCCCTCGCCACAGGTGCTCGTGCCTAGAGGGTTTTGTTCGAAGCCGGATTGATCATCCGCGCCAACCCAAGGTTCTTCAGCGCCAGTTGCAAGGAGCTGTGGATCACTTGCGGGTTGTCGATGGTCATCACTTCCGCGAGCAATTCCTGGGCCTTGCTGAGGTTGATCTGGCGCAGCATCCATTTCACTTTCGGCAGGTTGGTGGCGTTCATCGACAAGCTGTCGAACCCCATCGCCATCAGCAGCACCGCGGCCGCGGGGTCGCCAGCCATTTCGCCGCAGATGCTCACCGGCTTGCCTTCGGCATGGGCGTCACGCACCACGTTCTGCAAGGCTTGCAGCACCGCCGGGTGCAGGTAGTCGTACAGGTCCGCGACCCGCGGGTTGTTGCGGTCCACGGCCAGCAGGTACTGGGTCAGGTCGTTGGAACCCACCGACAGGAAGTCCACCTGCCGCGCCAGTTCCTTGGTCTGGTACACCGCGGCCGGAATCTCGATCATCACCCCGACCGGCGGCATCGGCACGTCGGTGCCTTCGTCGCGTACTTCGCCCCAGGCCCGGTGGATCAGGTGCAGGGCTTCTTCCAGTTCATGGGTGCCGGAGATCATCGGCAGCAGGATGCGCAGGTTGTTCAGGCCTTCGCTGGCCTTGAGCATGGCGCGGGCCTGGACCAGGAAAATTTCCGGGTGGTCGAGCGTCACGCGAATGCCGCGCCAGCCGAGGAACGGGTTGTCTTCCTTGATCGGGAAGTAGGACAGGGACTTGTCGCCACCGATGTCCAGGCTGCGCATGGTCACCGGTTGCGGGTGGAACGCGGCCAGTTGTTCGCGGTAGATCGCCAGCTGTTCCTTTTCGCTGGGGAAGCGCTGGTTGATCATGAACGGCACTTCGGTGCGGTACAGGCCTACACCTTCGGCGCCACGTTTCTGCGCCCGGGCCACGTCGGCCAGCAGGCCGGTGTTGACCCACAGTGGCATGCGGTGGCCGTCAAGGGTTATGCACGGCAGGTCCCGCAGCGCATCCAGGCCCAGGGACAGTTGTTTTTCTTCCTCGACCACATCGGCAAACTGCTTGCGCAGCACGTCGCTGGGGTTGGTGTAGACCTCGCCGTGGTAGCCATCGACGATCATCTGGATGCCGTCGACCTTGGAGTACGGCAGGTCCACCAGGCCCATCACCGTCGGGATGCCCATGGCCCGGGCCAGGATCGCCACGTGGGAGTTGCCCGAACCCAATACCGAGACCAGCCCCGCCAGCTTGCCTTCGGGCACTTCGCCGAGCATGGCCGGGGTCAGCTCTTCGCTGACCAGGATGGTGTTGTCGGGGTAGACCAGGGTCTGCTGGCGTTCCTGCTGCAAGTAGGCCAGCAAGCGGCGGCCAAGGTCCTTGACGTCCGAGGCCCGCTCGCGCAGGTAGGCGTCGTCCATCAGTTCGAAACGGTTGACGTGGTCGGTCACCACCTGGCGCAGCGCGCCCTGGGCCCACTGGCCGGTCTTGATGACGGTGGTCACTTCACTGCCCAGGGAGGCATCGTCGAGCATCATCAGGTAAACGTCGAACAGCGCGCGCTCTTCAGGGCGCAGCTGTGTCGCCAGCTTGGCCGACAGGGCCCGCATGTCGGCGCGTACGCCTTCGATGGCGGTCTTGAACAAACCCAGCTCGGCCTCGATGTCGGCGATGGCCTTGTCCGGCACCACGTCGAGGTCGGCGGGCGGCAACATGACCACCGCCGTGCCCACCGCCGCGCCCGGTGAGCCCGGTACGCCGACGAACTTGGCTTCCTGGATGCCCTTGCCCTGGCGACCCAGGCCGCTGATCGAGCCGGTGGCCTCGGCGTGGGCGATAACCCCGGCCAGTTGCGCGCTCATGGTCACGAGGAAGGCTTCTTCACCTTCGTCGAACTGGCGGCGCTCTTTTTGCTGGATGACCAACACGCCGACGACGCGGCGGTGGTGGATGATCGGTGCCCCGAGGAACGAGGCGTAGCGTTCTTCGCCGGTTTCGGCAAAGTAGCGGTAGCGCGGGTGATCCGCGGCGTTTTCGAGGTTCAGGGGTTCTTCGCGTGTGCCGACCAGACCGACCAGGCCTTCATTGGGGGCCATGCTGACCTTGCCGATGGAGCGCTTGTTCAAGCCCTCGGTGGCCATCAGCACGAAACGATTGGTCTCGGGGTCCAGCAGGTAGACCGAGCAGACCTGGCTGCCCATGGCCTCTTTGACACGCAATACAATAATCCCCAACGCCGCCTTGAGATCCTTGGCGGAGTTAACTTCCTGGACGATCTTGCGCAGCGTATTGAGCATGGCTCGGGGTCGAACTCCGTCGTCAGTCGCGCGTCAGCAGGCGCGGGGCAAGCTCTTTGAGAGCGCGTCGGTACACTTCGCGCTTGAATGTCACCACCTGGCCCAACGGATACCAATAGCTGACCCAGCGCCAGCCATCGAACTCCGGTTTACCGGTCAAATCCATCCGCACCCGCTGCTCGTTGGAGATCAGGCGCAGGAGAAACCATTTCTGCTTCTGGCCGATGCACAGCGGTTGGCTGTGCGTCCTGACCAGGCGTTGCGGCAAACGATAGCGCAACCAGCCGCGGGTGCAGGCGAGTATTTCGACATCTTCTCGCTCAAGCCCCACTTCTTCATTCAATTCGCGGTACAAGGCCTCTTCCGGCGTCTCCTGGGGGTTGATCCCGCCCTGGGGAAACTGCCAGGCGTCTTGATTGATACGGCGTGCCCATAGCACCTGCCCAGCATCATTCGTAAGAATGATCCCCACATTGGGACGGAAACCATCGGGATCGATCACGGCAACAACCTCGCAAACGCATGTCGCCGCATTGTTCCACAAAGGTTGTGAAAGCAGCAACGAGCGTCCCTAGCTTATGTGCACTCTTGTGAAAAGTCCGTATTCTGGACGCCTTTCTTCAGATTTTTCAGCGAGTAACTGCAATGCGGCTGGCTTTATTCGACTTGGACAACACATTGCTGGGCGGCGACAGCGACCACGCGTGGGGCGATTACCTGTGCGAGCGCGGTTTCCTGGACGCTGTCACGTACAAGGCACGCAACGACGCGTTCTACCAGGATTACCTGGCCGGCAAGCTCGACAACGCCGAGTACCTGAATTTTTGCCTGGAAATCCTCGGTCGCACCGAAATGCACGTGCTGGCCCAGTGGCACCTGGACTACATGCGCGACTGCATCGAGCCGATCGTGTTGCCCCAGGCCATCGAATTGCTGGAAAAGCACCGTGACGCTGGCGACAAGCTGGTGATCATCACCGCCACCAACCGCTTTGTCACCGGGCCGATTGCCGAGCGCCTGGGCGTCGAGACCCTGATCGCCACCGAGTGCGAGATGATCGACGGGCGCTACAGCGGCCGCAGCACCGACATCCCGTGTTTTCGCGAGGGCAAGGTGACCCGGTTGAACCGTTGGCTGGAAGAGACCGGGCATTCGCTCGAGGGCAGCTATTTCTACAGCGACTCGATGAATGACCTGGCGCTGCTGGAGGTGGTGACGCATCCGGTGGCGGTGGATCCGGATCCGAATCTTCGGGCCGAGGCCCAGAAGCGGGGTTGGCCGGTAATTTCGTTGCGCAATTGAACTGTGGGAGCAAGGCTTGCTCGCGAGTGGCTGTGGGAGCAAAGCTTGCTCGCGATTGGCTGTGGGAGCAAAGCTTGCTCGCGATTGGCATACGTACCTTTGCATCGCGTAAAGCCAATCGCGGGCAAGCCTTGCTCCCACAGAATCGCGAGCAAGCTTTGCTCCCACAGACTGTGTTTTAAACCGGCTTGGCCCCCATCAACCCCGCAATGGCGACAAAGCAGACAACACTGAACAGCGCCAAGGCAAAGGTAAACTTCCCGCTACCTCCCGGTGCCTTGCGCAATTTGTTCAGTCGCACCACCAGCCAGAACCCCGCCAGCGCCGCCAAGGTGTAGAGCACGCTGGAAGCCAGCAACCAGGTCTGCCCCAGCGGCCAGCCAACCTGATGCACCATCCACCAGCCCGTGAAGGGCAGGCTCGCAAGAGCCAGGATCATCACCAGCCAGATGAACAGCCGCGGACGTTGCAGCGTGCGTGCCGCCGCCGTGGCATCGCCATTGCGGCGCGTGCGCCAGACCCAGACGGCCAGCCCCAGGGCGCCTGCCAGCAGCAGTACGGTGGCGATGACGTGAGCGATCTTCAGCGCAGTCAATGTTTCCATTGTTGGATTTTCCTTAAGTCTTGCTCACAGCCTAGCCCGGCTTTATCAACCCAGGAACAGTTGATAGGCCGGGTTATCGCTTTCATCCCAGTACGGGTAGCCGATTTCTTCCAGGGCAGCCGGTACCAGGTGACGCTCATCGTGCGGCACCTGTAGCCCGGCGACCACACGGCCATCGGCCGCGCCATGGTTGCGGTAGTGGAACATCGAGATATTCCAGCGCCCACCCAGCTTGTTGAGGAAGTTGAACAGCGCCCCCGGGCGTTCCGGGAATTCGAAGCGCAGCACCACTTCGTCGATGACATGGGCTGCATGCCCGCCGACCATGTGGCGAATGTGCAACTTGGCCAGTTCATTGTCGGTCAGGTCCAGCACCGGGAAGCCTTGTTCGGTCAGGCTGGCGATCAGCGCGCTGCGCGGGTCGTTTTCCGGGTGGGTCTGCACGCCGACGAAGATGTGCGCTTCGCTGCCGGTGTTGTAGCGATAGTTGAATTCGGTGATCTGGCGCTTGCCGACGGCTTCGCAGAACGCCTTGAAGCTGCCCGGCTTCTCGGGGATGGTCACGGCGATGATCGCTTCGCGGCCCTCGCCCAGTTCGGCGCGTTCGGCAACGTGGCGCAAGCGGTCGAAGTTGACGTTGGCACCGGAGTCGATGGCCACCAGGGTCTGGCCGCTGATGCTCCGTGACTCGACGTACTTCTTGATCCCGGCCACGCCCAGGGCGCCAGCAGGTTCGGTGATCGAGCGGGTATCGTCGTAGATGTCCTTGATCGCGGCGCAGATCTCGTCGGTGCTGACGGTGATCACTTCGTCCACGTAATGCTTGCAGATATCAAAGGTGTGCTGGCCGATCTGCGCCACGGCGACGCCGTCGGCGAACAGCCCCACGGTCGGCAGGACCACGCGCTCGCCAGCGGCCATGGCCGCTTGCAGGCAATTGGAATCGTCCGGCTCGACGCCGATGATCTTGATGTCCGGGCGCAGGTATTTCACGTAGGCCGCGATCCCGGCAATCAGTCCGCCACCGCCCACCGGGACGAAGATCGCATCCAGGCGCCCCGGGTGCTGGCGCAGGATTTCCATCGCCACGGTGCCCTGCCCGGCAATGGTGTGGGGATCGTCATACGGGTGGATGTAGACGTAGCCTTTTTCGTCGACCAGTTTCAGCGAATAGGCCAGGGCTTCGGGGAACGAATCACCGTGCAGTACCACCTTGCCGCCACGTGAGCGCACGCCCTCGACCTTGATTTCCGGGGTGGTCTTGGGCATCACGATGGTGGCCTTGACGCCCAGCACCTTGGCCGCCAGGGCCAGGCCCTGGGCGTGGTTGCCCGCCGAAGCCGTGACCACGCCGCGTGCGCGCTCTTCGTCGCTGAGCTGGGTCAGCTTGTTGTAGGCCCCGCGAATCTTGAACGAGAACACCGGCTGCAAGTCTTCGCGCTTGAGCAAGATGCTGTTGCCCAGCCGCTCGGAGAGCTGGCGAGCGGTCTGCAGCGGGGTTTCTACGGCAACGTCGTAAACGCGCGAGGTGAGGATCTTTTTGACGTACTGTTCAAGCATCGGAAAGCATCACTGAGCGGGTTGGGCAGGGCCAAGGAGTCTAACCCGGCTTTTAGCTGGGCGACCACACGAATCCCAAGGTTTTGTTGGGTTATACTCGCGCCCCTCTTTACTTCCTGCCCGCTTTCGGAGCTCGCATGACCCAGGATCAACTCAAACAGGCCGTGGCCCAGGCCGCCGTCGACCTCATCCTCCCGAAGCTGGATGACAAGAGCGTCGTCGGGGTTGGCACCGGCTCCACGGCCAATTGCTTCATCGACGCGCTGGCGCAACACAAGGGCGCGTTCGACGGCGCGGTCGCCAGCTCCGAAGCGACCGCCGCGCGCCTCAAGGGCCACGGGATCCCGGTGTACGAGCTCAACACCGTGAGCGACCTGGAGTTCTACATTGACGGTGCCGACGAAAGCGACGCGCACCTGAACCTGATCAAGGGCGGCGGCGCGGCCCTGACTCGCGAGAAGATCGTCGCGGCCGTGGCCAAGACCTTCATCTGCATCGCCGATGCCAGCAAGCTGGTGCCGGTGCTTGGCGCGTTCCCGCTGCCGGTTGAAGTCATTCCCATGGCCCGCAGCCATGTGGCCCGCCAATTGGTGAAGCTGGGCGGCGACCCGGTGTATCGCGAAGGCGTGTTGACCGATAACGGCAACATCATCCTGGACGTGCACAACCTGCAGATCACCAACCCGGTGGAGCTGGAAAGCCAGATCAACGCCATCGTTGGCGTGGTCACCAACGGTTTGTTCGCTGCGCGTCCCGCGGATGTGCTGCTGCTGGGGACCCCTGAAGGGGTGAAGACCCTGCGGGCTGAATAAGTCAGGCAATTAGTGATTGATTCAACACCCAACCCTGTGGGAGCGGGCTTGCTCGCGAAGGCGGTGTGTCGGTTGACATTCAGTGTCTGATACACCGCATTCGCGAGCAAGCCCGCTCCCACATGGGTTCTGCGTCAGGCCAGGATCAAGGCTGCGGCTTCTTGAACACGTAGAACAGGTTCGGCTCGCTCACCAGATACAGGTTGCCGTCGTCGTCCATGGCGAGGCCTTCGGCCTGGGGCACGTTTTTTTGCAGGCCCTGCCGGCCTTTGCTCAACGACAGCGTGCTCAACGGCCGGCCGTCGATATCCAATTCGATAATCAGCCGCGACTCATCGGACAGCGCCAGCAAATGGCCGCTGCGCTCGTCGTATTGCAGGCTTGAAAGGTCGCGCACGAACAGCCCGGCATCGCGCTTGGGGTTGTTGATCACATGGACCGCGTAGGACTTTTCTGGATTGTGGTGGGGAAACCCATGCACTTCATAAATCAGCATCGGGTCGCGTTCCTTCGCCACGAACAGGCGTTTGCCCACCGAGTCGTAGGCCAGCCCTTCGAATCCCTTGTTGCCGCTCATGTGCACGCCGAGGGTCATTTGCTCGGCGTCGGCTGCGTCGAGGAATCGGGTGTCGGCCTCCAGGTGAATCTTGATCAGGCGATGCTGGCGCTCGTCAGTGATGACATAAGTGTCTTCGCTGATGAATTCCACCGCCTCCGGATCGCCAAAGCCGATCAGGGCGATACGCCGCAAGATCTTGCCGTCCAGCGATAACTCGATCATTTCGGCATTTTTATTGGTGACGGTGAACAGGCTCTTGCGGATAGGATCGAACGTCAGCGCTGAAACATCATCGTCCAGGCCCTCGATCACCTGCGCTTCGAGCGTGACCCGGTATTGGTCCAAGGCGATGGTTTTTTCGCTGATGGGGTGCCAATAGGTGTTGAGGTTGAACCAGGCGCGTTCGAACAGGCGCAGGTGCTGGCCGGCTGCGATCAGGAGAATCAGCACCAGCGTCAGCAGTATCAACGGTTTGGGGCGGGCGAGTCGACGCATGTAGGGGGCTCGGATGAGAACAGGTGAGTGGAAATACCACGGCTGCCTGAACTGAAACTTAATGGC
Source organism: Pseudomonas sp. CFII68 (assembly GCF_000416195.1). Taxonomy (NCBI): domain Bacteria; kingdom Pseudomonadati; phylum Pseudomonadota; class Gammaproteobacteria; order Pseudomonadales; family Pseudomonadaceae; genus Pseudomonas; species Pseudomonas sp. CFII68. The sequence goes on along the minus strand of NZ_ATLN01000095.1, from coordinate 49,328 downwards.
TGTGTGCCACACCCTACAACGAAGGAAGACTTATCCTGCAGAGTTAGTGCTGTCAGCGCTGTTTTTCGAAACGATAGAACAGGTTCGGTTCGCTGACCATGTACAGGTTGCCGGCCTCATCGACGGTGACGCCTTCGGCACGCGGGATCGTATTTTTCAAGCCGTTGAAACCGCCCAGCAAGGTCATGAAGCTGACCTGCTCGCCTTTTTCGTCCAGTTCCAGCAGCAGATGGGAGTCGGCCGAAAGCACCAGCATGTGACCGGTTCGCGGGTCGATCGCCAATGCCGAGAGGTTGCGCAGGTCCAGTTCATTGCTAACATGGATCTGCTTGTCGCCCTTGAGCAGCTGGCTGCCATCGCTTTTCCAGGTAAACAGCGCCGGCGGGCGTTCCTCTCCGAGCGTCAGTTGCTGGTTGCGTGGATCCCAGGTGACTCCTTCGAACCCTTTGTTCTGGTTTTCTGATGCACCCAGGTCGTAGTGAGGGAAGTCAGTGCTGTTGAGCTCGCGTGTGTTGGCGTCCACCTGGACGATCGAGAGGGTGTGACGGCGTTCGTCGGTAATCGCTAACAGGCCATTGGGCATATAGGCCACGCCCTCGGGATTGCTCCAACCCACCAAAGGTATCTTGCGCAGCACATCGCCTTGAAGGCTCAGTTCCACCAGGGACGGGTGCTTGCCCATGACGGCGAACAGGGTCTTGGTCTGGGGGTTGTAGGCCACATCGGACGCCTCGTCCTCCTCCATGCCTGGTAGCGGCTTGGCGTCGATCACGGCGTGGTAGTCCGGCAGCCAGACACTCACCTGGCGTTGAGTCGGGCTCTGGAGGTGTTCCGATAGCCAAAGCAGGCCGCGGTCGTCCCAGTGCATCGCGAACGCCAGGCCGTAGGCAGCGGCCACTGCCAGCAGCGACCAGGCATACCTGAGCCTAGGGCGACGGGCAGGTTTGGCGGCTGGCAGTGCTTGGGTTGTGGCCATCGGGGAATGCGTTCCAGAAAATTCGGCGAGGGGAATGGCTAGCTCAGACGCCACATTCCCTGGAATTATCCGGATGGCATGTGAAAAAAACGGTAAATGATCGGATATGCGCCCTGTATACCCTGTGGGAGCGGGCTTGCTCGCGAATGCGGAGTGTCAGTCGACATATATCTTTCTGATACACCGCATTCGCGAGCAAGCCCGCTCCCACATTTGATCTGTTGTGGTCACAAAACCGAGTTAACGAACGCTGCTTTCGAAGCGGCTTGCCCCCGGCAGCTCCAGTACCAGTTCATCGCCTGCATTCAGCGGCCCGACGCCTGCCGGGGTGCCGGTGAGGATCACGTCGCCGGCCTGCAGCGAGAAGCAGCCGGCCATGTACTGGATCATCGGCACGATGGGGTTGAGCATCAGGCTGCTGTTGCCGTCCTGGCGCACTTCACCGTTGATGGTCAGGCGAACGGGGATGTCGGTCAGGTCGGCAAAGGTGCCGCTCGACACGAACGGTGCGAGCACCGCCGCGCCGTCGAAGGACTTGGCCACTTCCCACGGCAGGCCCTTGGCCTTGAGCTCGGCCTGCTTGTCCCGCAGGGTCAGGTCCAGGGCCGGGGCGAAGCCGGAGATCGCGTCCAGTACTTCTTCAACGCTGGGCTTGGTGGACAGCGGCTTGCCGATCAGCACGGCGATTTCCGCCTCGTAGTGCACCGAGCCGCGGTCGGCCGGAATACTGAAACCGCCTTCCAGCGGCACCACGCAACTGCCCGGCTTGATGAACAGCAAGGGTTCGGTGGGCACCGGGTTATCCAGTTCCTTTGCATGTTCGGCGTAGTTGCGGCCAATGCACACCACTTTCCCGAGCGGGAAATGAATACGTGTACCGTCGACATACTGGTGCTGATAGCTCATTTACCGACTCCTGCTTCTGGGATTCATCAGGTGTTTTTAGGCGTCAAACCGCGAAAATCTTGCCCGGGTTCATGATGCCGTTCGGGTCGAATACCGCCTTCACGGCTTTCATGTACTCGATTTCCACAGGTGAACGACTATAGGTCAGGTAGTCGCGCTTGGTCATGCCCACGCCATGTTCGGCGGAAATCGAGCCGTTGTACTTCTCGACGGTTTCAAAGACCCATTTGTTCACGGTCGCGCACTTGGCGAAGAACTCATCCTTGCTCAGGTTTTCCGGCTTGAGGATGTTCAGGTGCAGGTTGCCGTCGCCGATGTGGCCGAACCAGACGATTTCGAAGTCCGGGTAGTGTTCGCCGACGATCGCGTCGATTTCCCGCAAGAAACCCGGAACCTTGGAGACGGTCACCGAGATGTCGTTCTTGTACGGTGTCCAGTGGGAGATGGTCTCGGAGATGTACTCGCGCAGCTTCCACAGGTTCTGCAGTTGGGTTTCGCTCTGGCTCATCACGCCGTCGAGCACCCAGCCTTGTTCCACGCAATGCTCGAAGGTCTCCAGGGCGTGGTTGGCGACTTCTTCGGTGGTGGCTTCGAATTCCAGCAGGGCATAGAACGGGCATTCGGTTTCGAACGGTGCTGGCACATCGCCGCGAGCGAGGATCTTGGCCAGGGCCTTGTCGGAGAAAAATTCGAAGGCGGTCAGGTCCAGCTTGCCCTGGAAGGCGTGCAGCACCGGCATGATCGAATCGAAGTCCGGCGTGCCGAGCACCATGGCGGTGAGGTTTTTCGGCGCACGGTCCAGGCGCATGGTGGCCTCGACCACGAAGCCCAGGGTGCCCTCGGCGCCGATGAACAGTTGCCGCAAGTCGTAGCCGGTGGCGTTCTTGATCAGGTCTTTGTTCAGCTCCAGCAGGTCACCCTTGCCGGTGACAACCTTCATGCCCGCCACCCAGTTGCGGGTCATGCCGTAGCGAATGACCTTGATCCCGCCGGCATTGGTGCCGATATTGCCGCCAATCTGGCTGGAACCGGCCGAAGCGAAGTCTACCGGATAGTACAGGCCATGTTCTTCGGCCTTGTTCTGCAGTTGTTTGGTGACCACGCCAGGCTGGCAGACCGCGGTGCGGTCGGTGAGGTTCACGTCGAGCACCTGGTTCATGTAGTCGAACGACACGACCACTTCGCCGTTGGCGGCCACGGCTGCGGCGGAAAGCCCGGTACGTCCGCCCGATGGCACCAGCGCGACCTTGTGTTCGTTGGCCCAGCGCACGATGGCCTGGACCTGTTCGGTGGTCTTGGGAAAGACGATGGCCGAAGGCGCAGGGGCAAAATGCTTGGTCCAATCCTTGCCGTAAGCGTTCAGGGAGTCGGCATCGGTCAAGACCTTGCCAGGCTCAACCAGGGTCTTCAGCTCATCTATCACGGCAGGATTGGTCATCGACAGAACTCTCGAACAATTCATGGTCATCCTGAGAACGCTTCACGTCGCAGGAATGAGTGTTTAGCGGGGTGCATATGCTAGCATACCGACCCCGCAGCGTAGTGCCCAACGGCTGTTCTGCGGCGACGGCTGTTACGCCGGTCGGGCCAGCATGCGCTGTCCGATTCCCTGCCATTTTTCTCCGGGACACAGGTTTACGCAGATGAGCAAGACTTCTCTCGATAAGAGCAAGATCAAGTTCCTTCTTCTCGAAGGCGTCCACCAATCGGCTGTCGACGTCCTCAAGTCGGCGGGCTACACCAGCATCGAGTACATCACCAGTTCTCTGCCGGAAGCCCAGCTCAAGGAAAAGATCGCCGATGCTCACTTCATCGGCATTCGCTCCCGTACTCAATTGACCGAAGAGATCTTCGACCACGCCAAGAAACTGGTGGCGGTCGGCTGCTTCTGCATCGGCACCAACCAGGTTGATCTCAACGCGGCGCGCGAGCGCGGTATCGCGGTGTTCAACGCGCCGTACTCCAACACTCGTTCCGTTGCCGAACTGGTGCTGGCCGAAGCGATCCTGCTGCTGCGCGGCATCCCTGAGAAGAACGCTTCCTGCCACCGTGGCGGCTGGATCAAGAGTGCGGCCAACTCCTTCGAAATCCGTGGCAAGAAGCTGGGTATCGTCGGCTACGGCTCGATCGGCACCCAATTGTCGGTACTGGCTGAAGGCCTTGGCATGCAGGTGTTCTTCTACGACACCGTGACCAAGCTGCCTCTGGGCAACGCCACCCAGGTCAACAACCTGCACGAGTTGCTGGGCATGTCCGACATCGTGACCCTGCACGTGCCGGAAACCGCTGCCACCCAGTGGATGATTGGCGAGAAGGAAATCCGCGCCATCAAGAAGGGCGGGATCCTGATCAACGCCGCGCGCGGCACCGTGGTCAAGCTCGACGCCCTGGCCGACGCGATCAAGGACAAGCACCTGATCGGCGCCGCCATCGACGTGTTCCCGGTGGAGCCACGCTCCAACGACGACATCTTCGAAAGCCCGCTACGTGGCCTGGACAATGTGATCCTGACCCCGCACATCGGCGGTTCCACCGCTGAAGCCCAGGCCAACATCGGTCTGGAAGTGGCGGAAAAACTGGTCAAGTACAGCGACAACGGTACGTCGGTATCGTCCGTGAACTTCCCGGAAGTGGCCCTGCCGGCACACCCTGGCAAGCACCGCTTGCTGCACATCCACGAAAACATCCCGGGTGTGATGAGCGAGATCAACAAGGTCTTCGCCGAAAACGGCATCAACATTTCCGGTCAGTTCCTGCAGACCAACGAGAAAGTCGGCTACGTCGTGATCGACGTCGACGCCGAATACTCGGACCTGGCGCAAGAGAAGCTGCAGCACATCAACGGCACCATTCGTTGCCGCGTGTTGTTCTAAGCAGGCCTGGCTTGCAATAAAAAACGGGAGCCTCGCAAGGGGCTCCCGTTTTTTATTGACTGACACAACCTGAAACCTTGTGGGAGCAAGCTTTGCTCCCACAGGTGGTTGTGTTGTGTCAGTCGGTATTACTTCACATCCACCGTGATTTTTTCGGACACGATCGACGGATCGAACGGCATGTGGCCGCTGTCACCCAGGATCAATTGCAAGGTGTGCTTGCCCGGGGCCAGTTTGATGTCGGCCTGGGTTTGTGCCTTGCCGAAGTGCATGTGGTTGGCGTCGTTTGGAATCGGCGCGCCGGCGGCGGGCAGTTTGTCGACATCGATCAGCAAATGGTGATGGCCAGTATTTTTGGTCACGTCGCCGGCCGGGGCCAAGGCGATATCCTTGACGCCGAACTTGACTGTGAATTCCTGGGCGACGGTGGCGCCGTCTGCCGGGGAAACGATGAACACTTCTGCACCTTTGGGCGCCGGGGTCGCGGCGGTTGCCAGCATCGAGGCGCCCAATAACAGGCCGGCCAACGTGGCACGAGACATAAAGCTTTTCATTTTTTTCTCCAGTTTTTCCATGAAATCCGCCTGGCCATGACAACTTCATGACCAATCGTTGTCGAAGCCTGCAACAACCATAGCAAAGCGAGCCTGAAACGAGCGTCGCTTGTATAAATACAAAGGAGTGACCATGCGCTTTCTGCCTGGCCTGATTTGCCTGCTACCCCTTTTGAGTCCCCTGGCTCATGCCGAACTGATCGATGACATCAATGACCGTGGTGAACTGCGCATTGCCCTCGAGGCCAACACCGCGCCCTTCAACTTCAAGGAAGACGGCAAACTCACTGGTTTCGAAGTGGAGCTGGGCGAAATGCTTGCCGGTGAGCTCGATGTACGCCCCGACTTCGTGGTCACCGATGCCGGGGATCTGCTGACCGGCGTGGAGAGCGGCAAGTACGACGTTGCCATCAACCACATAGCAATGACCCCGGAACTGGCGGAACGTTTCGACCTCAGTGCGGCTTACAGCCAACCGGATGCACAACTGCTGGCGAGCAAGGATGAGACGCCACGTCCGTTGGTCATGGCGCAGTCGTTCCAGCCAGAAAAAAAGAGCGAGCCGGCGCCGAGCCTGGTGATTCCGTTCCAGAAGGGCAACCCGGCGTTCAAGGCCAGCCTGGACAATGCCCTGACGCGCATCAAGGATGACGGACGGTTGGAGCAGTTGTCGCAGAAGTGGTTGGGTCGGTAGGAGCTGACGAGTGTAACGAGGCTGCGATCTTTCCAAGAACGCTTGAATCTCAAGCGAAAGATCAAAAGATCGCAGGCTTCGCCAGCTCCTACGAGGGATTGGTCTTCAAACCTTACGCCAGACACTCGCCAACCAAGGCTGTTGTTCCCGCGGCAGCCCAGCCGGTCGGTAGTAATGTTCCAGTTCCACGAAGCCTGCGTGGCCAAGCAGCGTGCGCCACGCCGCGAGGTCGTGGTAAGCGCCGAAGCGCTGGCCGTTCCAGCCCTCCTGGTTTTCGCCCCGTGGGTTTGAGCTGAACAGCACGCCGCCGGGCTTGAGGGTGGCGTGCAGTTGCTTGAGCACCCGAGGCAGTTCCTGGACGGGCACATGAAACAGCACCGCGTTGGCGAAAATCCCGTCAAAACGCTCGGCCGGCAGGTCGAGTTCCAGGAAGTCCTGTTGCCACACCTCGCAGCCGCTGTCCTGGCGCGCCATCCGGGCAAACGCTTCTGAACCGTCGAGGCCGACCGCCACATGGCCCATGGCCGTGAATGTGCGCAAGTCGCGCCCCGGGCCGCAGCCCAAATCCAGGATGTGCAGCGGCGCCTGGCCCTGGATATGGCGCAGCAAGGCGTCGATGTTCTGGCTGACATCGTGATCGCGGGTGCCTTCGCGAAAGCTTTCTGCCACGGTGTTGTAATGGCCCAGGGTCGTGGCGGTGATGGCGTGCAGGTCTTCGGTGGTGTGTTTCATGATTGGGGGCTTGAGTGGGGAGCGTCAGGGGACTATACCGCAAGATCATTGGTCTACCTGTGGGAGCAAAGCTTGCTCGCGATTGCGGTCGTCCAGCTGGCATCCATGTTGGATGGAATACTGCTATCGCGAGCAAGCTTTGCTCCCACAGATCAACTTCTCCCACAGATCAACTGCTCTCCCCGGTCAGCGCTTATTCAAGCCGCGTGACAAGCGGTCGCCGCCCAACTGGATCACTGCCACCAACGCCACCAGCAACACGATCACCGTGAGCATGATCTGGCTGTCGAATCGCTGGTAGCCGTACCGGTAGGCGATGTCGCCCAGACCGCCGGCGCCGATCGCGCCGGCCATGGCCGAAGAGTTGATCATGGTCACCAAGGTGATGGTAAAACCGCCGACGATGCCTGGCAGGGCTTCGGGCAGCAGCACATGCCAGACAATGTGCCAGCGCCGGCAACCCATGGCCTGGGCCGCTTCGATCAGGCCATGGTCGACCTCCCGCAGGCTGACTTCGGCGATGCGGGCAAAGAACGGCGTGGCGGCGATGGTCAATGGAACCACCGCAGCCCAGACACCGTAGGTGGTGCCGACAATGAGCCGGGTGAACGGGATCAACGCCACCATCAGAATCAGGAACGGTATCGAGCGGAACAGGTTCACGAACGCGCCCAGGGCCCGGTTCAAGACCGGCGCTTCATAGATCCCACCCTTGCCGCTGGTCACCAGGATCACCGCCAGCGGGATGCCCGCCAACAGCGCGATCAGCGACGACACGCCGACCATCAGGAACGTGTCGATGAAGCCCTGCAACAACCGGTCAAACCACATAACCCAGCACCTCCACACGTTGCGCCCAATTGCCCGCCCGTTGCCGCAGTTCCTCGGCGCCCCACGACGAACCGCTCACGGCCAGCAGCAATTGCCCCAGCCCGTGGCCCTGAATTCGCTCGATGCCGCCGTGCAGCAGCCGCACCCGTCCACCGAGGGCGCTGAACAAAGCGGCGAGATCCGGCTCTTCACGATCGATGCCGGTGAATTGCAGGCGTAGCACAGTGGCGGCATCCGCCGATGCCGGCTGCACCTGCAAGCGGTTTTGCAGCTCTTCCGGTATCGCGTGTTGCAACGGCGCCAGCAGCGTCCGACTGACCTCGTGTTGCGGATTGCCGAACACTTCCCAGACCGGCCCCTGTTCGACGATCCGCCCCTGTTCGAGCACCACCACCCGGTCGCAGACTTCGCGAATCACCGCCATTTCATGGGTGATCAACACGATGGTCAGGCCCAGTCGCTGATTGATCTCACGCAGCAAACCGAGGATCGATTGGGTGGTCTCCGGGTCCAGGGCCGAGGTGGCCTCGTCGCACAACAGGATCTGCGGGTCATGCACCAGCGCTCGGGCAATCCCGACCCGCTGCTTCTGCCCGCCTGAGAGTTGCGCCGGGTAGGCCTTGTGCTTGCCTTGCAGGCCGACCAGTTCCAGCAGCTCGCGGACTTTGCGCTGGCGCTGTTCCTTGGGCACGCCGGCGACTTTCAGTGGCAGCTCAACGTTCTGCCACACGGTCTTGGCCGACATCAGGTTGAAGTGCTGGAAGATCATGCCGATGCGCCGACGCAGTTCCACCAGACGGTCTTCATCGAACTCGCCGATGTCTATCTGATCGATCAACACCCGGCCACTGGTGGGTTGTTCGAGGCGGTTGATGGTGCGGATCAGCGACGACTTGCCGGCGCCGCTGCGGCCGATGATGCCGAACACCTCGCTGCGCTGGATCGCCAGGTCGATGCCTTGCAGCGCGGCCACCGGACCCTGGGCGCCGTTGTAGGTCTTGCCCAGGCCGATGAAGCGCACATGGGCACGGTTGAGCTCCGGATGCAGTTCGGTGTGTTCGGCGCTTCGGGGCGTGGGGGCTTCTTGTCGAAGCCGAGCGTTGACGGCGTTCATGTCAGCTTTCCCAGCCGGCTTGGTAGAGCTTGCCGTGGGCCTTGTCCAGGGCGGCGCGCACGACGGGTGAATGTTGGTAGATGTCGACGAACTTGATCAGCCGCGGATCGTTCTTGCTCTTGGGCTGGATCACGAACTGAATCACGTATTCCTTGTGATCGAGGCCGTCGAACAGCAAGGCAGAGCTGGCATCGAAGGTCTTGGCCAGGCGGATGTAGGCGGGATAACCCTGCACCAGGTCGGCGTCTTCATAAGCACGCACCAACTGCACGGCTTCGACCTGCAGGATCTTGAGCTGCTTCGGGTTGGCGACGATGTCGTCTTCAGTGGCCTTGTAGCCGACGCCCGGCTTGAGGGTGATCAGCCCGGCCTTGGCCAACAGTTGCAGGCCGCGACCGCTGTTGATCGGGTCGTTGGCAATGGCGACGCTGGCGCCTTCTGGCAGTTCGTCGAAGCTTTTGTATTTTTTCGAATAGAGGCCGACGTTGTTGATGATCCCCGGCGCAAAGGGCACCAGATCGAACCCGGCGGCGGCCTTGGCATTTTCCAGGAACGGGATGTGCTGGAAGTAATTCACGTCGATATCGCCGGAGGCCAGGCTGACGTTGGGCGCGATCCAGTCGCTGAACTCCACCAACTCGACCTTCAAGCCTTGCTTGCCGGCTTCTTCGACGGCCGCCTCCAGGGGAATGGCGAACGCCGCGGTGGTGCCGATTTTCAACGGTGCGTCGGCGGCAAACAGTGCCGAGCTGAACAGGCCGAGGGCCAGGGCCAATGCTTTGACTGGCAGGGTGAGGAAGTGTTTGGTCATGTCAGTTATTCCAGTCATTTAGGGGGAGGTGCATATTTTTTGGCGAACAGAGCTATGTGGGAGCAAGGCTTGCCCGCGATGAAATTGATGCGGTCTCCAGAAAACGAGGTGTCTGCATCGCGAGCAGGCTTTGCTCCCACAGTGCCTTGTTCCCACAGGGTCAGTGTCGGTAGCCCCAGGGTCAGTGCCGGTGGGTTGAACCGGTGTGTTGTCCAGGCAAATGGGCCTCTGCGTGAAACAGCTTTTCGCGCAGGGTGCCGTTGTCGTATTCAGTCTTGTACGAGCCGCGTCGCTGCAACTCGGGGATCACCAGGTCGATGAAGTCCACGTAGCTTTGCGGCGTGACGATGCGGGTCAGGTTGAAGCCATCGAGGCCGGTTTCGGCGATCCAGGACTCCAGCTCGTCGGCCACTTGCTCGGGTGAGCCCACGACTGTGATGTAGCGACCACCGAGGGCGTGTTGCTCAAGCAGTTTGCGCCGGGTCCAGTCGTTGTTCTGCAAGGTCTTGGTGGCGGACTGGATGGCGTTGCTCTTGATGTACTGGATCGGTTCGTCCAGTTCGTACTGGGAAAAATCGATCCCCGTCGACGCGGAAAAATGCGCCACCCCGGCCTCGGCGCTGGCGTAGCCCAGGTACTCGGCATGCTTGGCCCAGGCGGCCGCTTCGGTCTCGCCGACGATCACGTTCAGGCCCATGAACACCTTGATGTCCCCGGGGTTGCGCCCGGCCTCTACGGCGCTGGCGCGGACCTTGTCCACCTGGGCCTTGGTCGCCGGTTTGTTCTGGCCGCTGATGAACACGCACTCGGCATGCCGCCCGGCGAACAGCAGGCCGCGCTCGGAACTGCCGGCCTGGAACAGCACTGGCGTGCGCTGGGGTGAGGGTTCGCACAGGTGATAACCCTCGACCTGGTAGAACTCGCCCTGGTGCCGGACCTTGTGCACTTTCTCTGGCCGTGCATAGATCCGCTGCTCGCGGTCGTTGAGCACCGCGTCGTTTTCCCAACTGCCTTCCCACAGTTTGTAGAGCACTTGCAGGTATTCGTCGGCCTGGTCGTAGCGGCGGTCATGCTCGACCTGCGCCGTCAGGCCCATGGCCTTGGCGGCGCTGTCCAGGTAGCCGGTGACGATGTTCCAGCCGACCCGACCACGACTCAGGTGGTCGAGGGTGCTCATGCGTCGGGCGAACAGGTAGGGCGGTTCGTAGGTCAGGTTGGCGGTGAGGCCGAAGCCGAGGTTTTTCGTCACGGCAGCCATCGCAGACACCAGCAGCAACGGGTCGTTGACTGGTAGCTGGATCGACTCCTTGAGCGTGAAGTCCACTGATTGTTGATAGACGTCGTAGACGCCGACGATGTCGGCGATGAACAACCCGTCGAACAATCCGCGCTCGAGCAATTGCGCCAGGGCGGTCCAGTATTCGATCGTGTTGAACTGGGTCGAGGTGTCCTGGGGGTGGGTCCACAGGCCGTGATTGATGTGCCCGATGCAGTTCATGTTGAACGCGTTGAGCAGGATCTTTTTCTTGCCGGCCGCCATCAGATAGTCCCTCGCAGCGGCGGTTTTTCATCGTTGAGGTAGAAGTTGCCCACTGCGTGGTATTTCCAGCGCACCGGGTCATGCAGGGTGTGCACCCGGGCGTTGCGCCAGTGGCGGTCTAGGCCATGTTCGGCCAGGGTCGCCTGACTGCCGGCCAATTCGAACAGCGTGCTGCTGGCGGCCAGGGAAATTTCGGTGCTGATGGCACGGGCTTCGGCCACGGCAATCGAGGCGGCGGCGACTGTGTCGGCCCGGGTGTCGGCCTGGGCCCGGTCGAGAAACTCACCGGCACGTTCCAACAGGGCTTCGGCGGCGTGCAGGCGGATGCTCAGTTGGCCGAAACTCTTGAGGGTGTGCGGGTCTTCGGTGGCGACGTCGCTGGTGGCGTCGATCCAGGGGCGGGTTTTATTGCGGACAAAATGCAGGGCGTCTTCGTAGGCGGCGCGGGCGATGCCGGTGTCGATGGCGGCGTGAAGAATCTGCGCCAGCGGCCCCACCGGCGTCGGGCGTTCGAAGGCGCTCTGGAAGGGCACGATGTCGGCGGCGGCGACATACACGTCTTCGAACACCACCGAACCACTGCCCGTGGTGCGCTGGCCAAAACCGCTCCAATCGTCGATCACCGTCAGGCCCTGGCTGTTGCGAGGGACGAACGCCAGCTGTTGCACGCCGTTTTCATCCACCACCGATGTGGGGATGCGTTGGGCGTAGATCGCGCCCGTGGCGTAGAACTTGCGACCGTTGATGCGATAGCCCTCGCCGTCGCGGCGCAGTTGGGTGATGCGGTCATGGGCAGTCTTGGTGCCAAGTTCGGCCAGGGCGTTACCAAAGCGCTGGCCGGCGAGCACTTCGGCGTACAGGCGTTGTCTTTGCGCTTCGCTGCCGTTTACCCGCAGCACTTCCAGGGCGTAGAAATGATTTTGCGGAATCTGTCCCAGCGAGCCGTCGGCCTGAGAAATTAGCGCGATGACTTTGGCCAGGGTGACGTTGGACACACCGGCGCCGCCATAGGCCTTGGGCACGCTGATACCCCACAGGCCCGAGCGGGAGAAGGCCTCCAGTTCCGGGTACGGCAAGCGGCGCTCGCGGTCGCGCAGGGCGCTGTCGCGCTTGAAGTCATCGGCCAGGTCGCTGGCCACGATCAGGGCTTGTTCATCGCTGGTGATCACCGCGACGTGTTGAGAAAACGTCATGTACTGCTCCAGAGGTCGGGTCGTCAGATCCAGGAATGGCGGGCCGGCAAGGTGCCGTTCAGGTGGTAGGCGCCTACCGCGTGATACTTCCAGCGCACCGGGTCGTGCAGGGTGTGGACCCGTGCGTTGCGCCAGTGGCGATCGAGGTTGAATTCGGCGAGGGTGGCGCGGCTGCCGGCCAGCTCGAAGAGTTTTTCGCTGGCTTGCAGGGCGATTTCGGTGGTGAGCACCTTGGCCTCGGCCACGGCAATCGAGGCGCGGGCGGACGATTGCGCCGTGATAGGGGCGGCACTGACCTGGTCCAACACCTGTCCGGCCTTGCGCAGCAACGCTTCGGCGGCGTGCAGTTCGATTTTCAGTTTGCCAATGTCGGCGATCACGTAGAGGTCGTCACTGGCTCGGTCGACCTTGGCATCGATCCAGGGGCGGGCCCGTTCGCGAACGAAGGCGATGGCATCGTCGATGGCGCCACGGGCGATCCCCGCATCGATGGCGGCCTGGATCAGTTGGGAAATCGCGCCTTGCACACCGGGCGTTTCGTTGATGCGCCAGTTATCCAGCACCAAGTCGGCATCCACCCGGACATTGTTCAGCAGCACGGTGCCGCTGGCGGTGGTGCGCTGGCCGAACCCCGACCAGTCGTCGACGATCCGCAGGCCCGGGGTGCCGCGCCGCACGAAGGCCAGCACCTGGCGGCCTTCGTCATTCAGCGCCTTGACCGCGACCCAATGGGCAAACAGCGCGCCGGTGGAATAGAACTTCTGACCATTGATGACAAACCCGTCACCGTCAGCGGTGATCCGCGCCTTGAGTTCAAGGGTATTGCGGGTGCCACGTTCCGGCCCGGCATTGCCGATGCGCCAGCCTTCGAGCACGCTCTGCAAGAGGATTTTTTTCTGCCGTTCGGTGCCGGTGCCGAGTATCAACTGGAGCACGCCGAACTGGTTCTGCGGGATCTGCCCGAGGGCCGGGTCAGCGGCGGAAATGATCGCGAACACGTCGGCCAGGGTGACGAACGAAACCTGTGGGCCGCCGTATGCCCGGGGAATGGCGATGCTGCCCAGTCCGCTGCGGGTGAATTGCTCGATTTCTGCCCAGGGCAGTTTGCGTTGCTGGTCACGACGCGCGGCCTGCTGACGGGCGACCTGCGCCAGTTCATGGGCGGCTTTGATGGCCTCGGCATCATTGCGCAACACCTGTGCGGGCAACAACAGCGGTGCGATATCCAGGTCGCTCTGGACTTTTGCTTGCGCCAAATCCGACATTACAGCCACTCCGTGGCTGCAGGCAGTGCCTGGGCGTATTGCACTGGGGTGATTGTGTTTCGTTCCATACCCACCTCACATCTCAAGAAACGCCGCGATGAATGCGGCGAGCGAAAATCAAGAATGTCCGGTGGTCCGGTGCATATACCCTAAGCGCGTATAAATTATTTTTGAACTAACTTTTAGGAATATAGATAGGTTGGTTTTAATTGAAGGCCGTACGCTCATCCAGGGCTAAGTAGCTTTTTGTGGCGAGGGAGCTTGCTCCCGCTATGTGGGAGCAAGGCTTGCCCGCGATGGACGCGATGCGGTCTTGCAGAATCGAGGCGCCTGTTTCGCGAGCAAGCTTTGCTCCCACAGCCCAAGCGGGAGCAAGCTCCCTCGCCACAAAAGCTTTTTCAGGGTGTTCACATTCGGCGGCGCGTTTCGGCGGCCATGAGCGGCTGTTTCGGTGCAGTGTTCAGGTACGGATTGGCGCAACCGATCTTCAACGTCCGTGGCGGTGCCCAGTGGGAGTTGTTGCCCACACGGTCGAGGATGCAGTAGGTCACTTCCAGGCGCAGGTCTTCTCCTGCCTCCAGGATGATCTGCGGCGGGACCCAGATATTGATCGGCTGGCCGACCTCGCTGGCGGTGACCGCTGGCAAGTCCATGCGCACATCACCCCAGCGCAGGGTCACGGCATCGCCGGCGGCCATGTTCAGGTAGGGTTCGATGGTCAGCGGTACGCCGCGCTTGATCTGGTTGGGGTTCACCCCTTGGCGTCGGATAGTGCCGGGAATGCGCACTGGCGCCAGGCCCTGGTTTTCATCGCCGCTCAGGGCCGACGGTTGCCCACCGGGGCAATCGAGCTTCACCTGCACCTGTTGCTTGGCGGATAGCGCCGGCCCACGCCCGACCTGCATCACCCGATAGTGGATGCGCGAGCTTCCATCGACGATGAAACTCTCCGGGACCCGCAGGGTGACGCTGTCTTGCACATCGGCCTGCGACAGCACGCGCGAGCCAACGTAGCAGTTGTCCCAGAACAGTTCGATCAGATCACCTGCGTCCATGCCCGGGTAGGGCGCAATGGCAACCTCCAGATGAGCGGCGTTGGCGATATTGATGCCGGTGGGGTGGGCATTGGCCAGGGTGGGGGCGGCCAGTTCAGGACTCTTCGACTTACATGTCATGGTGTTCTCCTTGATGCTTGAAAACTAAGTCCGTTTCGGGAAGATCAACGGCGATGACTGATCGCGACATATTTTATGTGCAGCCATATAGGCTAGGCTGCGCCTAGTCACTGTGCAGAAAATAAATAATGTGCATCGCCTGTTGGGCACTAGATAAGGGCTCAATAGTTTCAGTGTCAATAGAGGCACTTGCTTAATAATTCATTGTGAAAGGCTTCAGAAACGTCCTACGCATGCATGTTAAGAATGCGCGGCGTCACAGGCCTTTTTCCTAAGCCAGCCGGTTTTTTAAAAGGCTCGAAAGAGCGTCTTGAGACTAAAGAGGAGGGGCGCTTGGGCCGCAGGGAAGTGTTACGAGAGGTATGTCCATGCGCACATAAAACGGTCGCGGATGTTGAGTGGGGCGCAAGTTTCAAGTTGTTTCGTTATAGCCAAGTTGATGGCAGTGTTGTGTTGAGTGTGTGGCAGCGGTCCCACTTCCATCCCTGGAAGTGATGACGCTCACCATAACTTACTGAGCGCCGTGTCCGGCCGAGAGGAACTTGCTGAGGAACTGTCGCGTGCGTTCTTCCTTGGGCGCTGCAAACAAGGCCTTGGCTTCGCCTTGTTCGACGATCACGCCTTTGTCGAAAAACACCACGCGGTTGGCCACGTCCCGGGCGAAACCCATTTCGTGGGTCACGATGACCATGGTGCGTTTTTCTTCGGCCAAGCCGCGAATGGTTGCCAGCACCTCGCCCACCAGTTCCGGATCGAGGGCCGAGGTCGGCTCGTCGAACAGGATCACCGCCGGTTCCATCGCCAACGCCCGGGCAATCGCCACGCGCTGTTGCTGGCCGCCGGAAAGGCGCCGTGGATAGGCGTCCTCCTTGCCGGCCAAGCCGACCTTGGCCAAGAGCTTGCGCCCCATGGCTTCGGCTTCGGCGCGGGGGATTTTCTTCACCACCTGCGGGCCTTCAGTGACATTTTCCAAGGCGGTGCGATGGGGAAACAGGTTGAAGTTCTGGAACACGAAGCCCACCTGCTGGCGCAAACGGCGCACCAGGCCCTGTTGCTGGTTCAGCGGGCGACTGCCATCGATTTCGATGTCGCCGACCTTGATCCGGCCACTGGTAGGCTCTTCGAGGAAGTTCAAGCAGCGCAGGAAGGTGGTCTTGCCCGAGCCGCTGGGACCGATGATCGCAACCACTTCGCCTTCTTCGATCTTCAAGTCGATGCCGTTGAGCACCACCTGACCCTTGAACTGCTTTGTCAGTTTTTCCACGACAATCATGGGTCAGGACTCCTGGTCATGCCGATTGACCCGGGCTTCCAGGACGTTCTGCAGGTGCGAGAGCACGCTGGCCAGAACCCAATAGATCAGCGCGGCGGCAAGGTACATGGTGAAGATTTCGAAGGTTCGCGCGGTGATCAACTGCGCCTGGCGGAACAGCTCCGGTACCTGGATGGTCGCCGCCAGCGCGGTGTCCTTGACCAGGGAAATGAAGCTGTTGCCCAACGGCGGCAGGGCCGTGCGTGCGGCTTGCGGCAGGATGGCCCGGCGCAGGGTCTGGGCGCGGGTCATGCCGATGCTTGCCGCCGCTTCCCACTGGCCGCGCTCGATGGAGCTGATGGCGGCCCGCAGGATTTCACACGCGTAGGCGGCCATGTTCAGCGAGAAACCGATCAGGGCCGCCGGTAGCGGATCCAGCTCGATGCCCAGTTGCGGCAACCCGTAATAGATCACGAACAACTGCACCAGCAACGGCGTGCCGCGAAAGAACGACACGTAGATGCGGGCGATCCAGCTCACCAGTTTGAAGCGCGACAGGCGCATCAGCGCCAGGCCGAACCCCAGCAGCAAGCCGAAAAACATGCCGCCCAGGCTGAGGATGACCGTGTAATACGCGCCCTTGAGCAGGAAGGGCGCGGAGTCCAGTGCGAGTTGAAGAGCTGCTTCCATTATTGGGTAACGTCAGCGCTGAAGTATTTTTCCGAAAGCTTTTTCAGCGTACCGTCGGCGCGCAGTTTTTCGATGGCCTTGTTCACGGCTGCCAGCAGCTCAGGCTCGCCTTTGCGCAGGGCAATACCGGACTCCTGGCGCGAAAAGGCTTCGCTGGTGACGGAGGTGTCCTTGGCTTTCTTGGCGTATTCCAGCGCGGCCAGGCGGTCGATCAGGATGGTATCGATACGGCCGACGCGCAGGTCCTGGAACTTGGTTGGGTCGTCATCGTAGGTTTTGACTTGGGCGCCCGGTACTGCTGCCTTGACCCACTGTTCGTAGTTGGTGCCCAGGCCCACGCCGACTTTTTTACCGTCCAGGTCGGCGGCCTTCTTGATGTTCAGCTCGGCGGCTTTCTTGGTCAGGACCAGCGCTTGAATCCCGGAAACGGTGTACGGCTCGGAGAAATCGTACTTTTTCTTACGCTCCTCGGAGATGGTCACCTGGTTGACCACTGCGTCCAGACGCTTGGATTCCAAAGCCGCGAGGATGCCGGCCCATGGGGTCGTCTGCAGCTTGACCTTCACACCCAGCTCCTTGGCCAGGGCTTCGGAGAACTCCACTTCGAAGCCGGTCAGTTTGCCGCTCTCATCAACGAAACTGAACGGTGGATAAGTGCCTTCCAGGCCGATCTTGATTTCGCCGGCGTCCTTGATCTTCTGCAGTTGCTCACCGGCAACCGCTTGCCCCAACAAGCCGGCGCTCAATGCCAGGCCCAGCGAACCTACCAACAGGTTGCGACGTAATGCGGAAAAATTCATGACAAGCCCCTGTGTTTTCTTATGAAGCGGTTATTTTGGCTGAGATAAGGCGTAGCCGCGATCCGAAAAGATTGCCACATCCTGCCTTAAAGCAGCTTGGGCGTCTCGCGGCAAATGCGCCTGCGGCGAGACTATAGGGTGGCTTTTATAGATTGGAAAATAATATTAAATCAACTACATATTCCAATATGTAATGGATTTCTCCTGTGGGAGCGAGCCTGCTCGCGATGGTCTTTCAGCCAAATTGATCTTGGCTGATCCACCGCTATCGCGAGCAGGCTCGCTCCCACATAGAGGTTCCCCCGATATCTCAGAACGCCGCGCTGTAGGCAAACAACGCCGGTGCGCCGCCGGTGTGCAGGAAGATGATCGGGCCTTCGTCGAAACGGTCGCGCCCCATGCCGTCGAGCAGGCCGGCCATGGCCTTGCCGGTGTAGACCGGATCGAGCAGCAGCCCTTCCTGGCTGGCCAGCAGCTTGACCGCTGCCAGTGTCCCGGCGTTGGGTTCACCGTAGCGGGGGGCGAAATACTCGTCCCACAGGTTCACTTTGAACGCTTCTGGAAGGGCGACGTCGAGCAACGCTGCCGTGCGCTCGGCCAGGCCCTGGACCTTTGGAAACTGGTCCTCCTCGCTGCGCGAAACCGTCACGCCGATGACAGGCAACACCGGCAGGGCTTCGCTCAGCGCCAGCGCCAGGCCGCTGTGGGTGCCGGCACTGCCCGAGGCCAGTACCACGGCGGCGAACTCAATCCCGGTGTCCTTGATCTGCTCGGCCAGTTCCAGGCCTGCGCGCACATAACCCAGTGCGCCCAAGGCGTTCGAACCACCAATCGGCACCAGGTAGGGTTTTTTCCCGTTGCTGCGCAGGCGACCGGCCAGCGCCTGTAGCTGCTCATCGGCGTTGTCCAGGTTGTCCACCAGTTCGACCTTGGCGTCGAACAACTCCAGCAGCAGCCGGTTGCCGTTGCCCAGGTAATTGCTGTCTTCGGTGCCGATGGGGTTTTCCAGCAAGGCCACGCAGCCCAGGCCCAGCTTTGCGGCGAGGGCGGCGGTCTGGCGTACATGGTTGGACTGGATCGCCCCGGCGGTGATGAGGGTATCGGCGCCTTGGGCGATGGCATCGGCGGCCAGGTATTCGAGCTTGCGCAGTTTGTTGCCGCCCATGGCCAGGGGCGTCAGGTCGTCACGCTTGATATAGATGTCCCGGCCGAGCCAGGTGGAGAGGCGGTCGAGTTTTTCCAGCGGTGTCGGATGGCCGAGCAGGTCGAGACGGTTAAAGCGAGACAGCTGTTGTTTGATCATGGGTCCGTACTGGTTGTAGGCGATGCCTGGACTATAGGCACGCCGATATTCATGGGCAACCGGCAATCATTTGTCAGGACATAAACCGGCGGGTGATCTGAAGGAAGGCATGCTTTGCGGACCCCCAAAAATCCTGTGGGAGCGGGCTTGCTCGCGAAGGCGGACTGTCAAGCTACATCCATGTTGAAGGTGATGGCCCCTTCGCGAGCAAGCCCGCTCCCACAAGGTGGCTGCTCTACCCGTTGGCTACTGAACGAATGCGTACGAAGCAACGTCATACCCTCCCGTAGGCTAGTGTAGGAAGCGTGCCGTCGAGCCCTGCGATTAGTCCTTAGCTACCTATTCATGTTTAACTTGAACGTTCATTCAAGTTAAACCGTCGGTTTGCTGCCCGCTCACAACAGGAGGCTTGCCTTTGCCGAGTCCGTTTTCGACCGCCATGATTTTTTCTCCCGAGGTACTTGTTTCATGAGTGCCTCGTCCCTTCCACCCAGCGGCCTGGTCCGCATGAACCCGCCGGTCTTTTACTTCGCCGCGACCTTCATCCTGCTGTTCGGCCTGGTGGTGATTGCCATGCCCGCGCAGGCCGGCGCCTGGTTGCTGGCGGCGCAGAACTGGGCGGCCAATACGGTCGGCTGGTATTACATGCTGGCGATGACGCTGTATCTGGTCTTCGTGGTGGTCACCGCCTTGTCCGGCTACGGCAAGATCAAGCTCGGTGCCGACCACGACGAGCCCGAATTCAGTTATCTGTCCTGGGCCGGCATGCTGTTCGCCGCCGGCATCAGCATCACGCTGTTTTTCTTCTGCGTGTCCGAGCCGCTGACCCACATGGTCCAGCCGCCCCAGGGCGAGGCTGGCAACGCGCAAGCGGCACGGCAGGCCATGCAGATCCTGTTCTTGCACTGGGGTCTGCACGGCTGGGGCGTTTTCGCGTTCGTCGGCATGGCCTTGGCGTACTTCGCCTACCGGCACAATTTACCGCTGGCCCTGCGTTCGGCGCTGTACCCGCTGATCGGCAAACGCATCAATGGCCCCATCGGCTACGCCGTGGACGGCTTCGGCATTATCGCCACGGTGTTCGGCCTCGGCGCGGACATGGGCTTTGGTGTGTTGCACCTCAATTCCGGGCTCGATTACCTGTTCGGCATCGCCCACACCCAGTGGATTCAAGTCGGCCTGATCGTGCTGATGATGGGCGCGGCGATCATTGTGGCGGTGGCCGGTGTCGACAAGGGCGTGCGGGTCATGTCCGACATCAACATGCTGCTGGCCTGCGCGTTGTTGCTGTTCGTGCTGTTCGCCGGACCCACCCAGCATTTGCTCAACACCTTGATCCAGAACATTGGCGATTACCTCGGCGCCCTGCCGATGAAGAGCTTTGACCTGTACGCCTACAACGAACCCAGCGACTGGCTGGGCGGCTGGACGGTGTTTTACTGGGCCTGGTGGATCGCGTGGTCGCCGTTCGTGGGGCTGTTCATCGCACGGATTTCCCGTGGCCGCACCATCCGTGAATTCGTCTTTGGCGTGTTGCTGATTCCGCTGGGTTTCACCCTGGCGTGGATGTCGATCTTCGGCAACAGCGCCATCGACCAGGTGCTGAACCACGGCATGAGTGCCCTGGGCATGTCCGCCCTGGAAAACCCATCGATGAGCCTTTACCTGCTGCTGGAAACCTACCCCTGGAGCAAGACCGTCATCGCCGTCACCGTGTTTATCAGCTTCGTGTTCTTCGTCACGTCCGCCGACTCGGGCACCGTGGTGCTGTCGACGTTGTCGGCCAAGGGCGGCAACCCCGATGAGGACGGGCCGAAATGGCTGCGGGTGTTCTGGGGCGCGATGACGGCCCTGGTGACCAGTGCGCTGCTGTTCTCCGGCAGCATCGATGCCTTGAAGTCGGCGGTGGTGCTGACGTCCTTGCCGTTCTCGTTGATTCTGCTGCTGATGATGTGGGGCCTGCACAAGGCGTTCTACCTGGAGTCGCAGAAGCAGATCGCGCAATTGCACTCCCTGGCGCCGGTATCGGGTTCGCGTCGGGGCACGGGCGGCTGGCGCCAACGCTTGAGCCAGGCGGTGCATTTTCCGTCCCGTGATGAGGTGTACCGTTTCCTCGACACCACGGTGCGCCCGGCCATTGAAGAAGTGACCGCGGTGTTCGTCGAAAAGGGCCTGACGGTGGTGACCCAGCCCGACCCGGCCAACGACAACGTCAGCCTGGAGATCGGCCACGGCGAGCAGCATCCGTTCATCTACCAGGTGCAGATGCGCGGCTACTTCACGCCGTCCTTCGCCCGCGGCGGCATGGGCTCGAAGGAACTCAACAACCGTCGTTACTACCGTGCCGAGGTGCACTTGAGCGAAGGCAGCCAGGATTACGATCTGGTGGGCTACACCAAGGAGCAAATCATCAACGACATCCTCGACCAGTACGAGCGACACCTGCAGTTCCTGCATTTGGTGCGCTGATCGAGGCGCTAGGCCTTCCATTGTCACTGGCCTCATCGCGAGCAAGCTCGCTCCCACAGGGTTAAGTGAAGGTTAGTGATTTCCTTGTGGGAGCGAGCTTGCTCCGGGCGGCGATCCGACGATAGCGGCTTGACTGGCGACGCAGGAAACAGCCTCAGACCAGCCCGCCATTGGCCCGCAGGATCTGCCCGTTCACCCAGCCAGCGGCCGGGCTCACCAGAAACGCGATGATGCTGGCAATGTCTTGCGGCTGGCCGAGGCGCTCCAGGGGCGGCATCTTGGCGTAGTGCTGCACCTGCTCCTCACTCTTGCCATGCATGAACAGTTCGGTCGCGACGGGGCCGGGGGCCACGGCATTGACCGTGATCTGCCGACCACGCAGTTCCTTGGCGAACACCTGGGTCAGGGATTCCACTGCGGCCTTGCTGGCGATGTACACCGAATAGCCGGGCAGGTTCAGGCCCACGGTGCTGCTGGAAAAATTCACGATCCGGCCACCGTCATTCAAACGGGTCGCGGCCTCGCGCAGGGTATTGAAGGTGCCACGGGTGTTGATGGCGAACGTCTGGTCGAACAGCTCGTCGCTGTGCTGCGCCAGGGGCATCACCTGGAGGATGCCGGCGTTGTTGATCAACACGTCGACCTTGCCCAGTTGCGCTTCGGTTTCATCGAACATCCGACGAACATCGGCGGCAGAGGACACGTCTGCCTTCACCGCTATGGCTTGGTGGCCGGCCTGGCGCAATTGCACCACCAACTTGGACGCCTCGCTGGCGCTGTTGGCGTAGTTGATGACGACGGCGAAACCCTCGCTAGCCAGTTGCTTGGCGATTTCGGCGCCGATGCCGCGGGAAGCACCGGTAACGATGGCAACTTTGGACGTTTGAGTCGGCATGCTTGAGTCCTCTTGAAGTGGGTGAGGCCAGGTTCACATGTTTACTCTCGGCGATAAATGCCCGAAAGTTGCCTTGACTGTTCAACAATCACTAACAATAAAGGCGCCGGATTCAGATGGATCAAGTCAGAGCGATGAAGGTGTTCGTGCGCATCTACGAGCGAAGCAGTTTCACCCTGGCCGCTGAAGACTTGAACATGCCACGGGCCACGCTGACCCACATCCTCAATCAATTCGAAGCCTGGCTGAGCGTTCGCTTGTTGGAACGCAGCACTCGCAAGGTGCGCCCGACCCTCGATGGCGAAGCCTATTACCCACGCTGCGTGCAATTGCTGGCGGAACTTGAAGAAGCCGAACTGGCGTTTCGCGGCGTGGCGCCCAAAGGCAAGTTGAGGGTGGACTTGCACGGAACCCAGGCACGGTATTTCGTGATTCCGGCGTTGCCGCAATTCATGGCCCGTTATCCCGAAATAGAACTGTTCATCAGCGAGGCCGATCGTTTCGTCGACCTGATTGCCGAAGGCGTCGATTGCGTGCTGCGCTCCGGTGAGCTGGCGGATTCGTCATTGATCGGCCGGCGTGTCGCCAATCTCCGGCAGATCACCTGTGCCAGTCCCGGTTACCTGCGCCAGTACGGTGAGCCGAAAAGCCTCGATGACTTGAAACATCACAGAGCGGTGAACTACGTCTCGCGGACCACCGCCAAACTCTATCCGTTTGAGTTCATGGTCGATGGCGAGCTCAAGGAGGTCCCGATCGGGGGCTCGCTGTCGGTGTCCGGCGCCGAAATCTATGCCGCCTCGGCCATCGCCGGCCTGGGCCTGATCCAATGCCCGCATTACCGGATGCAAGAGCCGATCCGCCAGGGCCTGATGCAGGAAGTGCTCACCGCCACCCCACCACCGTCCATGCCTGTGTCGGTGCTCTATCCGCAGAACCGACTCATGTCGCCGCGGGTTCGTGTATTCGTGGATTGGGTGGCGGAGGTGTTTGCGCAGGCGCGATGACCGAGTGGTGATGGCGGTGCATTGGCTGGAGAGTTGAGCTAAAATTTTTTCAGGGTGTGTATTGTGTGTATCGAAATCATCTTTCGCAGCTAGAGTTTTCCGGCAGAGCTGTCGAATAAGGCAAAGGTGATGCGAAGTCGGGAAATGATCAGGAAGATCGAAGAGGATGGTTGGTATCTAGTGGCAATCAAGGGTAGCCATCACCAGTACAAACACGCCTTCAAGGCTGGGAGGGTGACGATCAAACACCCTGACGCCGATCTGCCCAGAGGCACGATCAATAGCATATTGAAACAGGCGGGCCTGAAATGAAGCCCATGACCGATTACGAAATCCCCGATGGGGATGCATTGTTATCAGACCGGTTGCTGCGGTTGCCGGATCTGGAGGAAGGATTCGTCCACATGAAATTTCCGGTCGTTCTGCACAAGGATGCCGATTCCGAATACGGAGTGACGGTCCCGGATGTACCGGGTTGTTTCTCCGCAGGCAGTACCGTGAGCCAGGCATTCGAAAATGTGAAAGAAGCGCTCTCGTTGCACTATGAAGGTCTGATAGCCGACGGCGAACCGCTGCCGCAGATCCATGAAATTGACGATCATCTCGACGATCCGCAATACGCCGGTGGGATATGGGGGGTGGTTGAGTTTGATGTCACGCCCTATTTCGGGAAATCAGTGCGGTTCAACGCCACACTGCCCGAGCAATTGCTTGAACGCATCGATCAAACGGTGCGACGTGACCAGCGTTACAGCTCGCGTTCGGGTTTTCTGGCTGCGGCGGCCTTGCGCGAACTTTCAGCCTGACCGATGCGTCTGTGAAGTGTTAGCTTCTGCCACCAGCGTCCGAACAGAGAGCCTTTCGATGACCTACACCGCTGCGCAAGACCGCTACGAGTCCATTCCTTATCGCCGTGTCGGTCGCAGCGGGCTGGTGCTGCCGGCGCTGTCGCTGGGGTTGTGGCACAACTTTGGCGACAGCACGCCTATCGATACCCAGCGCGCCTTGCTGCGCACGGCGTTTGACCTGGGCATCAACCACTTCGACCTGGCAAACAACTACGGCCCTCCCTACGGCAGCGCCGAGATCAATTTCGGCCGGTTGCTGCGCGAAGATTTCAAGCAGTACCGCGATGAGTTGATCATCTCCAGCAAGGCCGGTTGGGACATGTGGCCGGGCCCATACGGCCAGGGCGGTGGCTCGCGCAAATACGTGCTCGCCAGCCTCGACCAGAGCCTGCAACGCCTGGGGCTGGACTATGTGGATATCTTTTATTCCCACCGCTTCGACCCCGACACCCCGCTGGAAGAAACCGCCAGCGCGCTGGCCACTGCCGTACAGCAGGGCAAGGCGTTGTACATCGGTATTTCCTCGTATTCCGGGGTGAAGACCCGGGAAATGGCGGCGCTGCTCAAAGAGTGGAAAGTCCCGCTGCTGATTCACCAGCCGGCCTACAACCTGCTCAACCGCTGGGTGGAAAAGGACCTGCTGGACGCCACCGACGAACTGGGTACCGGTGTGATCGCTTTCACGCCACTGGCCCAGGGCCTGTTGACCGACAAGTACCTCAAGGGTATTCCGGCCGATGCGCGGGTGAATCGTCCGGGCGGCGGCTCTTTGCAGGCTTCGCACCTGTCGGAGGAAAACATCGCCCATGTACGTGCCCTCAATGAGATCGCCCAGCGGCGCGGCCAAAGCCTGGCGCAAATGGCCCTGGCCTGGACCCTGCGCGATCCCCGCGTGACCAGCGCGCTGATTGGTGCCAGCCGGCCGGAGCAGATTATCGAGAACGTCGGGGCGCTGAAGAACCTGAGCTTCAGTGCTGAAGAACTGGCGCAGATCGATCGGTTTGCCCTGGAGGGCGGGATCAATCTTTGGGAGAAGCCTTCGTCGGCTGAGTAACGAATCGGCTGATCTGCAGTGATCAGCTGAATACACAATCTTGTGGCGAGGGGATTTATCCCCGCTGGGCTGCGTAGCAGCCCCAAATCCTGTCACCCCGGTGTGTCAGGCCGATCGCATTTAGATGTATTGGGGCTGCTGCGCAGCCCAGCGGGGCGGTGCGACGTTTCGCTAAATCCCCTCGCCACAAGAGCAGTCCAGATTCAGTGCCTCACCTGAAAAACGGCACATCCCCCAACACCGTCGCCCGGTGCATCACCCGGCGGGCGGGGCGGTAGTCATCGACGGCAAAGTGCTGGGTGACGCGGTTGTCCCAGAACGCCACGTCGTTGACCTGCCAGCGCCAGCGAAGGGTGAACTCCGGGCGGGTGGCGTGGGCGAAGAGCAGTTTCAGGATCACCTCGCTTTCGGTTTCCGACAGCTCGTTGATCCGTGTCGTGAAGCCTTCATTGACGAACAGCGACCGTCGCCCGCTCACCGGATGAGTGCGGATCACCGGATGGGACAGTGGCGGGTTTTTCCGCCGCGCCGCTTCCCAGCGCGCCAGGTCTTCGGCGGTGTTGCCAAACCGTTCCAATGGAAAGGACCGGGTGAAATCGTGGGCCGCTGTCAGGCCTTCCAGCAAGCGTTTCAAAGGGGCTGACAGCGCTTCGTAGGCCGCGATGCCGCTGGCCCACAACGTGTCGCCGCCAAACGCCGGCAGTAGCTTGGCGCTGAGCACCGCGCCCATGGCCGGCGTCGGTAAAAAAGTCACGTCGGTGTGCCACACGGCGTTGTCGCGGACATCGGTGACGGCGGTGTCGAGCACCAATACTTCGGGCTGCTCCGGTACGTTGGGGTAGATCGGGTGAATGTGCAGGTCGCCAAAATACCCGGCGAAATGCGCTTGTTGCGTCGGGTCGATCGGCTGGTCGCGAAAGAACACCACCTGATGCTTGAGCAAGGCCTGCTCGATGGCCTCGCGATGTTCCGGGCTCAGCGGCTGGCTGATATCGATCCCACTGATCTGCGCGCCGAGGGCTGTGCTCAAGGGAGTAATGGTCGGGCGGTTCATCGTCGTGTTCTCGGATTGGGGCGCCGAATGGTCGGCGTGGTCATTGGCTATCAATGGGCCAAGCCGTGCCATGGCACCAGTTTGCGTTGCAGGGCGCGCAGGCCCATTTCCATGGCGAAGGCGATCAGCGCGATCACCAGGATCCCCAGCACCACCACATCGGTGACCAGGAACTGCGCCGCTGACTGCACCATGAACCCCAGGCCGCTGGTGGCGGCGATCAGCTCGGCGGCCACCAGCGTCGACCAACCCACGCCCAGGCCAATGCGAATGCCGGTGAGAATGTCCGGCAGGGCACTGGGCACGATCACGTGGCGAATCAACTGGGCCCGCGTGGCGCCCAACGATTGCGCCGCGCGTAGCTTGGCCCGGTCGACCGTGCGCACGCCGGTGGCGGTGGCAATGGCAATCGGGGCGAAGATCGCCAGGTAGATCAACAGCACCTTCGACAACTCGCCGATGCCGCACCAGATCACGATCAACGGCAAGTACGCCAACGGCGGAATCGGCCGGTAGAACTCGATCAACGGGTCGAGCACGCCGCGCGCGATGCGGTTGGCGCCAATGGCGATGCCCACCGGCACCGCCGTCAGCACCGCGAACAACAGGCCCAGGCCGATGCGTTCAAGGCTGGCGGCCAGGTGCTGCCAGAGGGTCGAGTCCATGTAGCCGCGGGTCGCCAGCAGCCAACCTTTTTGCAGTACGGCAGACGGCGAGGGCAGGAACAGCGGTTCGATCAGGCCGCTGGCGGTGACGGCCCACCAGACCGCCAGCAGTGCGATCAGGGTCAAGCCGCTGATCCAGCGCGTACTCAGGCTGGGCCTCAAGCCGCCGGCTGGGCGCTTGCTCGTCGTTTCACTGACGGCGGCTGGAATTTCGTAGCTGCTCATGCGCGCTCCTGTGGCCGAGTGGCGCTGCGTTGGGAGAACACCTTGGCGAGCACATGTTCGCGGGTTTCGATAAAGCGCGGGTCGGACTTGATCGACCGCGCCGATTCCCCGGCCCCGTAGCGCTGGCCGAAATCCAGGCTCAGGCGCTCGACGATCTGCCCCGGGTTCGGTGCCAACAGAATCAAGTCAGTGGCGAGGAACACGGCTTCTTCAATGTCATGGGTGATCAGGAACACCGGCTTGGCGGTGCGCTGCCAGACCTGCAGCAACAGTTCCTGCATCTGCTCGCGGGTGAAGGCGTCCAGCGCACCGAAAGGTTCGTCCATCAACAGCACGCGCGGGTCGGCCGCCAGTGCCCGGGCCAGGCCGACGCGTTGCTTCTGGCCGCCGGAGAGCTGCCAGACACGGCGTTGCTCGAAACCGGCCAGGTCCACCAGGGCAAGCATTTCCCGGGCCCGGGCTTCACGCTGTTGCTTGCCGACCCCGGCCAGTTCCAGGCCGAACCCGACGTTTGCCAGCACGTCCTGCCAAGGCAGCAGTGCATCGTCCTGGAACACCACGCCGCGCTCGGCGCTCGGGCCCTTGACCGGCGTGCCGTCGAGGGTGATCTGCCCGGCGCTGGGCTCGACGAACCCGGCAATCAGGTTCAACAGCGATGTCTTGCCACTGCCGGACGGGCCGAGGGCCACCAGCAATTGCCGGGGCCCCAGGGTCAGTGAAATATCCGCCAGCACAGGTTCCGCCGCGCCGGGGTACTGTGCGCTGATGCGCTCCAGCTGTAGCAAGGCCATCGCGTGTCTCCCTTTTTTCGCTCAACGAGTGATGTATTTGGCGCTGACGTAAGGCGCGTAGTCCGGCAGCACGGCTTCGACCTTGCCTTGCTCCTTGAGGAACGCTGCGGTGTCGGTGATGGCTTGGGTGGTCGGTGCGCCGAGGCTCACGACCTGATCGGCCGCCAGGGGAAAGACGTTGCCTTGCAGCAACAGCGGGATATCGCTGGCCTTGGCGCCGGAGAGCTTCACCAGTTTGTCGACGTTGGACGCATCGGCCAGCCAGGCTTGTGGGTCCTTGCGGTAGTGGGCGTAGGCATCCAGGGTGACTTTGGCGAAGGCTGTGACAATTTCAGGGTGCTTCTGGGCGAAGTCCTTGCGCACGATCCAGGCGTCGAAGGTCGGTGCGCCGAACTTCGCCAGTTCCGCGGACGTGATCAGGACTTTGCCGTTTTCCTTGGCCACGCCCAGGGCCGGGTCCCAGACGTAGGTGGCGTCGATGTCGCCGCGCTTCCAGGCGGCGATGATGGCCGGTGGCGCCAGGTTGAGCACGGTGACTTTCGACGGGTCAATGTTCCAGTGCTTCAACGCGGCGAGCAGGCTGTAATGTCCGGTGGACACGAACGGCACGGCGATCTTCTTGCCGATCAGGTCTTGCGGGGAGTTGATGCCGGAACCGTCACGCACCACCAAGGCCTCGGCGGCGCCGATCTGGGTGGCGATGAGGAAGGTTTCCACCGGGACCTTGCGGGTGATGGCCGCCGTCAACGGGCTGGAACCGAGGTAGCCGATCTGCACGTCGCCCGAGGCGATGGCGGTGATGACATCGGCGCCGTTGTCGAACTTGCGCCAGTCGATCTTGGTTTGGGTGGCTTTTTCATAGGCGCCATCGGCCTGGGCGACTTTGGCCGGGTCGACGGTGGTCTGGTAAGCGACGGTCAGGTCGGTCGCCTGGGCAAAAAGACTCGTTGCAGCCAGGGAGGCGGCCGCGAGAAGGCGAAGGGGGAAACTCAAAGACATGGGAAAGCTCCTCAACAGGCCGCCGGATGGTCGGCGTTGGAGGAGACTAAATGATCTAAGAATTGGAAAATAAATAACTTTTTCGAATGAGCTTATTTTCGAAAAAATCTATGCAAGGGGCAGAAATGGGAGTTGTACATGGCTTTTGTGGCGAGGGGATTTATCCCCGCTGGGCTGCGTAGCAGCCCTAAAGCTCCTCTTCAGTGTGTCAGACAGATCGCTTCCCGCCGTTTTGGGGTCGCTTCGCAACCCAGCGGGGATAAATCCCCTCGCCACAAAGCTGCATCCCCACGCAGGAATCATGGGAATGCTCGGTTAGTTACTGATCGCCAGGATGCTCGCCTGATACGAACCCACGAACACGTCGAAATCCCCCACCTCGTTCTGCTCCAGATCGGCCTGTTGGACCAGTGATTCCCGGGCGGTTTCTTCGAATGCAGCCTGTTCCTGGGCAGGCAAAGGCTCGGCGCGGAAGAACTCGGCGTGGGCCTTGCTTTGGCGCAGGGAGAACTGGGCGAAGCTTTCCTGATGTTCGGCCATGGCGGCCAGTACCTGGGCGGAGGGGGTCAGGGACGGGTCGCGGACTTTCGCCAATTGCGCGTCCAGCGCCTGGCGGTGGGCATCGCCACCTTGGCTCTGGTCGAGCAGCGAGGCCAGCGGGGCGATTTTTTCCAGCAATTCGACGGCCCAGGCCTGCATGTCCACCGATTGACCCTGGCGCTGCAATTGCAGGCCAGGCTTGCGGCCTTCCTTGACCACGGTCAGGAAGTTGCTCGTGGCGTTGCCGCATTCGTTGTTTTCCAGCTGCGGGCTGTCATTGAGGCCGCAATACAGCAGGAACGCATCGAGGAATCGCGACTCGGTGAGGTCGATGCCCATCGGCAGGAACGGGTTGATGTCCAGGCAACGCACTTCGACGTACTGGATCCCCCGGGCCATCAAGGCCTGGATCGGCCGCTCTCCGGTGTAGGTCACGCGTTTGGGGCGGATGTTGGAGTAGTACTCGTTTTCGATCTGCAGGATGTTGGTGTTGAGCTGCACCCACTCGCCGTTCTGGTGAGTGCCGACTTCGACGTACGGCGCATAAGGCGTCGCCACCGCTTTGCGCAGGCTGTCGGTGTAACTGGCCAGGTCGTTGTAGCAAGGCGTGAGGCCGGCCTGGGCGTTGCTCTGGTAACCCAGGTCGCTCATGCGCAGGCTGGTGGCGTAGGGCAGATACAGGGTGTCCGGGTCCAGTTGCTCCAACTGGTGCGGGCGACCGCGCAGGAAACCGGCGTCCAGGGCCGGCGAGGCACCGAACAGGTACATCAGCAACCAGCTGTAGCGGCGGAAATTGCGGATCAGCGCGATGTAGGCCGACGACTGGAAATCACGGTCGCTGGTCTCGACGCCTTCGGACTGCCGAAGCAGGGGCCAGAGCTTTTCCGGCAGGGAAAAGTTGTAGTGGATCCCGGCAATGCATTGCATGGTCTTGCCGTAGCGCAGGGCCAGGCCCTTGCGATAGACGTACTTGAGACGACCGATGTTCGAGGTGCCGTAATACGCGATCGGGATGTCCTCTTCCGCCGGCAGTGGGCACGGCATCGAAGGGCTCCACAGGTACTCGTCGCCGAGTTTGCTGTAGGCAAACCGGTGGATCTTGTCGAGGCTGCGCAGGGTATCGGCCGGGTTGGCCAGGGCTGGCGTGATGAACTCCAACAGCGACTCGGAATAGTCGGTAGTGATCTGTTCGTTGGTCAGCGCCGAACCCAGGGCTTTGGGATGCGGGGTCTGCGCCAGGTGCCCATCGCCGGTGACGCGCAGGCATTCACGCTCGATGCCGTGCAGGCACCGTTCGAGCAGGGAGAGGTTGGCGCGCTCGCCGAGCAGGGCCAGGCGGCGGTTTAAAAGGTCGCTCAAGTTGAATTCCTTCACGCGTCAGTCGCCCCAATATGGGGGTGGGCAAGACGGTCTACAAGGGTGAAGTTAAAACTGGCGTTTTCGCCTGGTTTTCATGCTGCCAAAGACAATCATCACACCCCCTGTGGGAGCGAGCCTGCTCGCGATAGCGGTCTGTCAGTCAACTTTTATGTTGACTGGTCCACCGCTATCGCGAGCAGGCTCGCTCCCACAAGGGGTTTCGGCGCGGCATTCATGGCATCGAAATTACCGCAAATCGATGACAGGGAGCTATAGGACAGCGAACGTGCCTTGCGCTTTTGCGACCAGTTTGTCGCCTTGCATCACCTCGGCCTCGACCACCAGCGTGCGTCGGCCCGGGTGGATGACCCGGGCGGTGCACAACACGTCGCCGTCGGACACGGCGCGAATGTAGTTGATCTTGCATTCGATGGTCGCGCTCTGCTGGTCAAAGCCATGGACACTGGAGCAGGCCAGTCCCATGGCGATGTCCACCAGGCTGAACAGCGCGCCGCCGTGCAGCTTGCCGCCGCGATTGCGCAACGGCGGCTCAAGGCTCAGGGCGACTTGCGCCACCCCGTCCCCAAGGCTGTGCAAACGGCAGCCGAGCAGCTTGAAGAACGCGCTCTCCACCAACCCGGCTGGCACGTCCATCAGCGTTTCTTCAACTGCTTGGCGTTGGCGAACAACGAAGCCATGGCGTTGTTGGACGGAGCCGCGGTGGTGGTCTCCTTGCGTGGCGCGGTGTTCTGCGACTGACGAGGCGTCGAGCCAGGACGTGCACCACGGGCACCGTCGACTTTCTCGCCCGGCGTGTCGCTCATGCGCATCGACAGGCCGACGCGTTTGCGCGGGATGTCGACTTCCATGACCTTCACTTTCACCACATCACCGGCCTTCACCGCTTCGCGCGGGTCCTTGATGAACTTCTCGGACAAGGCCGAGATGTGCACCAGACCGTCCTGGTGCACGCCGATGTCGACGAAGGCACCGAAGTTGGTGACGTTGGTCACCACGCCTTCGAGGATCATGCCCGGTTGCAGGTCCTTGAGGTCTTCGACGCCGTCCTGGAACTCGGCGGTCTTGAACTCGGGGCGTGGGTCGCGGCCCGGTTTCTCCAGTTCCTGGAGGATGTCGGTGACGGTGGGCAGGCCGAAGGTTTCGTCGGTGAATTTCTTCGGATCCAGGTGCTTGAGGAACCCGGCGTCACCGATCAGCGAACGGATGTCGCGGTCGGTCTGGGCGGCGATGCGTTGCACCAACGGGTAGGCTTCAGGGTGGACCGCGGAGGAGTCCAGCGGGTTATCGCCGTTCATCACCCGCAGGAAGCCGGCGGCCTGTTCGAAGGTCTTTTCACCCAGGCGCGGGACTTTCTTCAACGCGGCGCGGGTCTTGAACGCGCCATGTTCGTCACGGTGGGTGACGATGTTCTGCGCCAGCGTGGCGTTCAGACCGGAGATACGCGCCAACAGCGCCACCGAAGCGGTGTTCACGTCCACGCCCACGGCGTTCACGCAATCCTCCACCACCGCGTCCAGGCCGCGGGCCAGTTTCAGTTGGGAAACGTCGTGCTGGTACTGGCCGACACCGATGGATTTCGGGTCGATCTTCACCAGTTCCGCCAGCGGGTCCTGCAGGCGACGGGCGATGGACACCGCGCCACGGATCGACACGTCCAGGTCCGGGAATTCCTTGGAGGCCAGTTCCGATGCCGAGTAAACCGAAGCGCCGGCCTCGGAGACCATGACCTTGGTCATCTTCATGGCTGGGTATTTCTTGATCAGCTCGGCGGCCAGCTTATCGGTCTCGCGGCTGGCGGTGCCGTTGCCGATGGCGATCAGGTCCACCGAATGCTTGGCGCACAGGGCGGCGAGCACGGCGAGGGTCTGGTCCCACTTGTTGTGCGGCACGTGCGGGTAGACCGTGGCGTGGTCCAGCAGTTTGCCGGTGGAATCCACCACCGCCACCTTGCAACCGGTGCGCAGGCCAGGGTCCAGGCCCAGGGTGGCGCGTGGGCCGGCCGGTGCGGCCAGCAGCAGGTCGTGCAGGTTGTGGGCGAACACGTTGATCGCCTCGGTCTCGGCGTTATCGCGCAACTCGCCCAGCAGGTCGGTTTCCAGGTGGGTGTAGAGCTTGACCTTCCAGGTCCAGCGCACCACCTCGGCCAGCCATTTGTCGGCGGCGCGATTCTGGTTCTGGATGCCGAACTGCTGGCCGATCATGCCTTCGCACGGGTGCATGGTGCCGGGCAATTCTTCACCGACTTTCAGTGCGGAGCTGAGAATGCCTTCGTTGCGACCACGGAAAATCGCCAGGGCACGGTGGGACGGCATGCTCTTGAGCGGTTCGTCGTGTTCGAAGTAGTCGCGAAACTTCGCGCCTTCCTCTTCCTTGCCGGCGATCACCCGGGCGCTGAGGGTGGCTTCCTGCTTGAGGTAGCTGCGCAGTTTTTCCAGCAGGTTGGCGTCTT
This sequence comes from Pseudomonas sp. CFII68, assembly GCF_000416195.1. NCBI lineage: Bacteria > Pseudomonadati > Pseudomonadota > Gammaproteobacteria > Pseudomonadales > Pseudomonadaceae > Pseudomonas > Pseudomonas sp. CFII68. The sequence continues at coordinate 16,243 of NZ_ATLN01000095.1, read as the reverse complement.
CGGCGAAGCGCTCCATGAGGATGTACTTGGCGCCTTCCAGCGCCGCTTTCACGTCCGCCACACCTTTGTCGGCATCGACGAAGCGCGCGGCTTCGGCTTCCGGGGCCAGGGTCGGGTCGTTGAACAGGCCGTCGGCCAGCTCGCCGAGGCCGGCTTCCAGGGCGATCTGGCCCTTGGTGCGGCGCTTTTGCTTGTAGGGCAGGTACAAGTCTTCGAGGCGGGTCTTGGTGTCGGCCAGCTTGATGTCGCGCTCAAGTTGCGGGGTCAGCTTGCCCTGCTCCTGGATGCTGGCCAGGATGCTGATGCGCCGTTCGTCGAGTTCTCGCAGGTAGCGCAGGCGCTCTTCCAGATGCCGCAATTGGATGTCATCGAGGCTGCCGGTCACTTCTTTCCGGTAACGGGCGATGAAAGGCACCGTGGAACCTTCATCGAGTAGCGCGACGGCCGCTTCGACCTGTTGTGGGCGTACGCCGAGTTCCTCGGCGATGCGGCTGTTGATGCTGTCCATAAAACCACCTGACAAATTGTGAAATCAGGCTCGCCACCGCAGAAGCCGGGCTCGGCGAGACTGGTTGAGCGGCCTGGCATGCGCCGCTGCCTGGGTCAAAAGGCTGCCTGTTGACCCGCGAAATTCAAAAAGTGCTGCCTGGCCAAGGGGAAAAAATGGCACGCCGGGTCACGATCCGGCATTCCCTGGCACAAAAGGCCGCGCATTATAACCAGCGTTCCGTCCTGAGGGGGGGACATGGTCTGTAGGCTTGATGCCCGGATTTGTGGAGATAGAGGAAAAATCTGCTAACAATGCACACCGTGCGTATAACGGCAGCTAGGCCATAATGCGCGCCGAGATCAAAGGAGCTTCCTATGAGCAGCACTGCACAAACTGCTGAAGGCGAAAAAATTCTTATTGTTGACGACGATCCGGGGCTGAGCAGCTTGCTGGAACGCTTTTTCGTCAGCAAGGGCTACCGCGCCCGCACCGTACCGAACACCGAGCAAATGGACCGACTGCTGGCCCGTGAAGTTTTCAACCTGGTGGTGCTCGACCTGATGCTGCCCGGTGAAGACGGCCTGACAGCCTGCCGCCGCCTGCGCGGTGCCAACAACCAGATCCCGATCATCATGCTCACCGCCAAGGGCGACGAGCTGAGCCGTATCAAGGGCCTGGAACTGGGCGCCGACGATTACCTGGCCAAGCCGTTCAACCCTGACGAGCTGATGGCCCGCGTCAAGGCGGTGCTGCGTCGCCAGTCGGCGCCGGTACCTGGCGCGCCAGGCAGCGAAGATGAGAGCGTGACCTTCGGCGACTATGAGCTGTCCCTGGCCACTCGCGAGCTCAAGCGCGGTGATGAGGTCCATATGCTCACCACCGGCGAGTTCGCGGTGCTCAAGGCGCTGGTGATGAACGCCCGCCAGCCGCTGACCCGCGACAAGTTGATGAACCTGGCCCGTGGTCGTGAATGGGATGCGCTGGAGCGCTCCATCGACGTGCAGATTTCCCGCCTGCGCCGGATGATCGAACCCGATCCTTCCAAGCCGCGGTACATCCAGACCGTCTGGGGCGTGGGTTATGTATTCGTACCGGATGGCGCCGCCAGCAAGTGATCGGCGATTTGTAGGAGCGGGTGGCCTGGCCGGTTGAAATGTCTTCTTCCAGGCGACTCGCGGTCTGTCATTGTGCGAGCATCGCTCGCTCCTGCAAGTGTGTAGCGGTTATTCATGAAAACCCCCGTTTGGTTCCCCCAGAGTTTCTTCTCCCGCACCCTCTGGCTGGTGCTGATCGTCGTGCTCTTCTCCAAGGCACTGACGCTGGTGTACCTGCTGATGAACGAAGACGTTCTCGTGGACCGGCAGTACAGCCACGGTGTTGCCTTGACCCTGCGGGCCTATTGGGCGGCGGACGAAACCAACCGAGCGAAAATTGCCGAGGCGGCGACGCTGATCCGCGTTGTCGGTGCCGGCGTGCCGGAGGGCGAGCAACACTGGCCCTACAGCGAGATCTATCAACGCCAGATGCAGGCCGAACTGGGCGCCGATACCGAGGTGCGATTGCGCATGCACTCGCCGCCGGCGCTGTGGGTGCGGGCCCCGAGCCTGGGGGATGGCTGGCTGAAAGTGCCGTTGTACCCGCATCCGCTGCGCGGCCAGAAAATCTGGAACGTGCTCGGCTGGTTCCTGGCCATCGGCCTGCTGTCGACGGCGTCGGCGTGGATCTTCGTCAGCCAGCTCAACCAACCATTGAAACGCCTGGTCTACGCCGCCCGCCAACTGGGCCAGGGGCGCAGCGTGCGGCTGCCCATCAGCGATACGCCCAGCGAAATGACCGAGGTCTACCGTGCCTTCAACCAGATGGCCGAGGATGTCGAACAGGCCGGGCGTGAGCGTGAGTTGATGCTCGCTGGCGTCTCCCATGACCTGCGCACGCCGCTGACCCGGCTACGGTTGTCGCTGGAGTTGATGGGCGAGCACACCGACCTGACCGACGAGATGGTCCGCGACATCGAGGACATGGACGCGATTCTCGACCAGTTCCTGGCGTTCATTCGCGACGGTCGTGACGAGTCGGTGGAAGAGGTGGACCTCAGTGAATTGGTGCGGGAGGTGGCCGCGCCCTATAACCAGAACGATGAGAAATTGCACCTGCGCCTGGAGCCGATCCAGCCGTTCCCGTTGCGCCGCGTGTCGATGAAGCGCTTGCTGAACAACCTGATCGGCAATGCGCTGAACCACGCAGGCACCGGTGTCGAAGTCGCGGCCTATGTCTCCGGTGACACCAGCGCGCCTTATGTGGTGCTGAGCGTCATGGACCGTGGCGCCGGCATCGATCCCTCTGAGCTGGAAGCCATTTTCAACCCCTTCACTCGCGGTGATCGCGCCCGGGGCGGGAAGGGCACGGGGCTGGGCCTGGCCATCGTCAAGCGCATCGCCTCGATGCACGGCGGCAATGTCGAGCTGCGTAACCGCGTCGGTGGTGGGTTGGAAGCTCGGGTGCGGTTGCCGTTGGGCTTGATGCTGCCTCGGGATGCGGTGTAGCGGCTTTTCTCAAGTAAGACAGAGAACCTGTGGGAGCGAGCCCTGTGGGAGCCGAGCTTGCTCGCGATGAACGATAACAGGGTCTTCCAGTAGACCGAGGCGCCTTCATCGCGAGCAAGCTCGGCTCCCACAAAGGCCCGCTCCCACAGGTTTTGTACTGGTGCGTTAACCCTTGCCCTTGGTCCGGGTCATGTTCGGCCCGCCATTCTTTTCCAGATGCTCGATGATGATCCCGGCCACGTTCTTGCTCGTGGTGGTCTCGATCCCTTCCAGGCCTGGCGAGGAGTTGACCTCCATCACCAGCGGTCCGTGGTTGGAACGCAGGATGTCCACGCCCGCCACGGCCAGGCCCATGACTTTCGCGGCCCGCAGGGCGGTCATGCGTTCTTCCGGGGTGATCTTGATCAGGCTGGCACTGCCGCCGCGATGCAGGTTGGAGCGGAACTCTCCGGGCTTGGCCTGGCGTTTCATCGAGGCGATCACCTTGTCGCCGACGACGAAGCAGCGAATGTCCGCGCCACCGGCTTCCTTGATGTACTCCTGGACCATGATGTTCTGCTTCAGGCCCATGAACGCCTCGATCACCGATTCCGCCGCCGTTGCGGTTTCACACAAGACCACGCCGATGCCCTGGGTACCTTCCAGCACCTTGATCACCAGCGGTGCGCCGTTGACCATCGCAATCAGGTCGGGAATGTCATCGGGGGAATGGGCAAAACCGGTGACGGGCAGGCCGATCCCGCGCCGTGACAGCAACTGCAGCGAGCGCAGCTTATCCCGGGAGCGGGCGATGGCCACCGACTCGTTGAGGGGAAACACCCCCATCATTTCGAACTGACGCAACACGGCGCAGCCATAGAACGTCACCGATGCGCCGATGCGCGGGATCACCGCATCGAACCCTTCCAGCGGCTTGCCACGGTAATGGATCTGCGGCTTGTGGCTGGCGATGTTCATGTAGGCGCGCAGGGTATCGATCACCACCATTTCATGGCCTCGTTCGGTCCCGGCTTCAACCAGGCGACGAGTGGAATACAGACGCGGATTACGCGACAGCACAGCGATCTTCATGCAACACCTGTGGCAGAGGTAGTGGACACCGGGAATGCCGGCTTGTCTTGAACGTATTTGGTACCCGGATTGACCACCAGCTGGCCGTCGATCAAGGCTTTGGAACCCAGTAACAGGCGATATCGCATGGATTTGCGGCAGGCAAGGGTGAACTCGACCCGCCAGACCCGGTCACCCAGCGCCAGCGTTGTGCTGATCACGTAGCGGACCTGAGCGTGGCCGTTGGAACTCTTTATGGTCTTGCGGGCCACCAGTGGCGCTTCGCAGCGGCGATGGCGCAACTGCACCACCGTGCCGAGGTGCGCCGTGAAGCGCACCCACTTTTCGCCATCGCGCTCGAACGGCTCGATGTCGGTGGCATGCAGGCTGGAGGTGCTGGCGCCGGTGTCGATTTTTGCCCGCAGGCCCACGACTCCCAGATCCGGGAGCGCCACCCACTCGCGCAGACCGACAACGGTCAAATGGTCAAAAGTCTTCAATAAAAAAACCTGCGATCAGTACATCGGATCGTGGACTCCGCGAATCGCGGTATTCACGCAGAATAATCACAAAATGGCGACAGTTATCTACGCACTTGTTTGTGCTTGTAACCGATTGCGACCCAAGCCATGTGTGTGACGGTGGTTCGGCGGGCATTCTATCCGTCGAGCCGGATTCGTGCGCTCGACAAAAACGGTAGTACAGTTCTGGCTATTGGCAGAAAAGAGGAAACGCAGTGGCACAAAAAAAGGAAGAGGACGACAAGGTCCGTCTCGATAAATGGTTGTGGGCGGCGCGATTCTACAAGACGCGGGCCCTGGCCAAGACCGCCATCGAAAGCGGCAAGGTTCATCACCGGGGAGAGCGTTGCAAGCCGGGCAAAGAGCCACGCGTTGGCGATGAATTTGTCATCCGCACCGGCTTCGATGAAAAGACCGTGGTGGTCGAGGCCCTGTCGATCGTGCGTCGCGGCGCGCCTGAAGCGCAGGCGCTGTATCGCGAAACCGAAGCCAGTATCGCCAAGCGTGAAACCGCCGCCGCGCAACGCAAGGCCGGCGCCCTGGGGGTCAGCACCGACGGCAAGCCGAGCAAGAAGCAGCGCCGGGACCTGTTCAAGTTTCGTGGCAGCAATAGCGAATAAAGCGCCGGTCATTTCACCCGTGGCGAGGGAGCTTGCTCCCGCTCGGTTGCGCAGCGACCGTAAGATTTTGGGGCCGCTGCGCAGCCCAGCGGGAGCAAGCTCCCTCGCCACAATGCCTCAGTCCTGCATATTCAGGTGAGGTGTCAGTACCTTCCCGTCAGGCAAACCCAAGCCTTGCTTGGAACCCACCCTGAATGCCCATAAAATGCCTGCCATCATTTGTCATCACCTCAGATACCAGACCCTATGACTGATTTACCGGATACCGACTACACCCAACGTTTCATCTTCGATGACAGCGACGCCCGTGGCGAGCTGGTGGCGTTGGAGCGTAGCTACGCCGAAGTCCTCGCCAAGCACCCCTACCCGGAGCCGGTCGCACAAATGCTCGGCGAGCTGATGGCGGCTGCGGCGTTGTTGGTGGGCACCTTGAAGTTCGATGGCCTGCTGATTCTCCAGGCGCGTTCCGATGGTCCGGTGCCGTTGCTGATGATCGAGTGCTCCAGTGAGCGCGAAATCCGTGGCCTGGCCCGTTATGACGCCGAGCAGATCGGGCCTGACGCAACGCTGGCCGACATGATGCCCAATGGCGTGCTGGCCCTCACGGTCGATCCGACCCAAGGCCAGCGTTACCAGGGAATTGTCGATCTGGACGGGGCAACCCTGGCCGATTGCTTCACCAACTACTTCGTCATGTCCCAGCAGACCAATACCCGCTTCTGGCTCTACGCCGACGGGCGGCGCGCTCGCGGTTTACTGCTGCAGCAACTGCCTGCCGACCGCCTGCGTGACCCGGAAGAACGCGACGCCAGTTGGCAGCACGTCACCGCTCTGGCCAGCACCCTGAGCGCCGATGAGCTGTTGAGCCTGGACAACGAAACCGTGTTGCATCGCCTCTATCACGAGGAGCAGGTACGCTTGTTCGACGGACAGCCGTTGCGCTTCCAATGCAGTTGCTCTCGTGAACGTTCCGCCAATGCGCTGGTCAGTCTGGGTCTGGAAGATGCGCAGCAACTGGTGATCGAGCATGGCGGTGCCATCGAGGTCGATTGCCAGTTTTGCAACGAGCGCTACCTGTTCGACGCGGCGGACATCGCTCAATTGTTCGCGGGTGCGGGTGTCGACACACCGTCAGATACTCGTCACTAAAACGTTTCAGCGCAGGTAAATCTCCTGGCAAGTGCCGGATTTACGCCGTACTGACGGGAGGGCCCTACTCTTTTTGGGGTTTTCTGGCATAATCCGGCCCACTTTTTTCGGGTAGTAGTGCGCGACTTCCTACTACAAAACGTTTGGAGCACTCGGCCACGGGCCGACGGGGAATCTCATGACGCAAGCCAATAACGCCGTGTACACCGATCTGAGTGTCGATGATCTGGTCAAAGAAGCCCTGAATCGCGGTGAAGGCGAGCTTGCCGATACTGGCGCGCTGGTTGTTCGTACCGGTCATCGTACCGGTCGCTCGCCAGTCGACCGTTTCATCGTGGAAGAGCCAACCACCCAGGACGCCATCGCCTGGGGCCCGATCAACCGCAAGTTCCCGGCCGACAAGTTCGATGCCCTGTGGAGCCGCGTCGAAGCCTACCTGGGCGAGCGCGAGCGTTTTGTATCCCACGTGCATGTAGGCTCCGACCCTGCGCACTACCTGCCAGTCAAGATGACCACCGAGACCGCGTGGCACAACCTGTTTGGCCGTTGCCTGTTCATCAACCCCGAGCAGTACAACGCCGGTGGCAAGGACGAGTGGCAGATCCTCAACGCGCCGAACTTCGTTTGCGAGCCTGAGCGTGACGGCACCAACTCCGACGGTACCGTGATCATCAACTTCGCGGCCAAGAAAGTGCTGATCGCCGGCATGCGCTACGCCGGTGAAATGAAGAAAGCCCTGTTCTCCGTACAGAACTTCCTGCTGCCGGCCGTTGACGTGCTGCCGATGCACTGCGCCGCGAACATGGGCGAAGAAGGCGATGTGACCCTGTTCTTCGGCCTGTCGGGTACCGGCAAGACCACCCTGTCCGCCGACGAAAGCCGTTACCTGATCGGTGACGACGAGCACGGCTGGGGCGTGGGCGTGGTCTTCAACATCGAAGGCGGCTGCTATGCCAAGTGCATCGACCTGTCCGAGAAGAACGAGCCGGTTATCTGGAAAGCCATCCAGCACGGCGCCGTACTGGAAAACGTCGTCCTGGACCCGGTCACCAAGAAAGCCGACTACGCCGACGACAGCCTGACCCAGAACAGCCGCGCCGCCTACCCGCGTGAGCTGATCGAAAAACGCGCACCGAAAAACCTCGGTGGCGAGCCAAACGCCGTGATCTTCCTGACCTGCGACCTGACCGGTGTACTGCCGCCTGTGTCGATCCTCAGCGAAGAACAAGCTGCCTACCACTTCCTGTCCGGCTACACCGCGCTGGTGGGTTCGACCGAAATGGGTTCGGGCAGCGGCATCAAGTCGACCTTCTCCACCTGCTTCGGCGCCCCGTTCTTCCCGCGTCCAGCCGGTGAGTACGCTGAGCTGCTGATCAAGCGCATCCGTGGTTTCGGCTCCAAGGTCTACCTGGTCAACACCGGCTGGACCGGCGGCGGCTACGGCGTTGGCAAGCGCTTCAACATCCCGACCACCCGTGCGGTGATCGCGGCGATCCAGAGCGGCGCGCTGATCGGTGCTGAAACCGAACACCTGGACATCATCAACCTGGACGTGCCACTGGCTGTTCCAGGCGTCGAGACTGTCCTGTTGAACCCACGCAACACCTGGGCCGACAAAGCTGCCTACGACGAAGCGGCCAAGGCATTGGCCGGTCTGTTCACCGAGAACTTCAAGAAGTTCGACGTGAGCGACGCGATCAAGGCTGCCGGTCCACAGCTGTAAGGCTTGGTTAGCGAATGAAAAAACCGCCCTTCATGGGCGGTTTTTTATGGGCGGCTATTTGTGTGAAAGCTGGAATGCGGACGCCATATTGTCCTGATCTCGCCTCGATAGCCCCAAAGCTCCAGCTAGTACGGGCCATTGGCTGATCACCTCTTGGAATTGCGCAATGATCTCCTGGGCATCGATCTGACTGACCCGAAAGTACTCAGCCACCTCAAGGGCGAGCTCAAGATCCAGGGCATTGTCCGCATCGGTGATGTTGAGTTTCAGTCCATCGGCGTGTGGTACCGGGTTCATGTCGTAGGCAGGAGACAAGCGCCATCCTCGGCCTGGATCGAGGATAAAACCGTGATTGCGCAGATGGTCGTCGGTGTTGGAGACCAGAATGTTGAACACAATCCTAGACCATAGCTCACGCAGATCCGCCTTCGGCTGTGAGCCATGTTTCATCAAGACCTCCGCCAGCTCCAGATAACTGGCGCCTGTCGAGGCATCATCACCGTCCATCCTGTCGGTCATGGTCATGGCTGAGGAAAAGTGCAGTCGGCCACCTCGTTCTGTACGGTCGAATCGCTTGACCATGAAACAGTGATGATCACTTCCGTAGCGTCGAGCAGTGCCGGTAGCAACCCGTAGACCACAATGATTGGCCAGCGCGTTCACCACCATCTCCCAACCGCCGACGTCATAGTCATCGCGAGTGCTTGGAAACTTGGCGATCCATAGGTGTCCGTGCTCATCTGCGACGCTGGCCTTGGGCCTGGCTCCACCGAGTGATCCTCCAGGGGCGATCAGCATTCTCAGCCATTCGCGGCCATTGAGGGCTGTGTTGTCTGGATCGTTTTCCAGTGCTCGGCTTGCTTGCTCCAAGGCGCGTAGTTCGACAAAAGGGGGGGCTGCGACACCGTCGCGGTCATCGAGGAAGTTGCCTTCGTCATTAAGTTTGTATCGGAGCGCCCCGACTCGATAGTGATCATGCACCCCTAAAAGGTAGTCGGACTCGTACAGCTTGCTGTCCTTGGGAAGCAATCCGTCCCGAATGTCTCGCTCCAGTCGCCGCTTCATCAGCAGTTGTCCCCAACGGTCAGGGCTCGAATCGGCGAACACGCCAAAGCGAGTCTGGTGCTGGCCAGGAAATTGACGACCCTCAAAGGGTCTGATGCGGGGGTCCAGAGATGTGGAACTCAACTGCGGATCGGACAGCGCGGCAGCGTCGTACTCAAACTCGAACACATTGGTGGAGCGAGCCTTCCGCGCATGCAGGAAGCCAAGGCGTCTCGGACCACCCAGCGACTCCCAGTCGGCATACACAGCAATCAATGTCATTGTTCACCCGTCGAAGGTTTGGGTTGTTTTTTCTGGGTCAACAAATTGGAAAGAGAGTGGGTATTGAAAGGAAAGTCAGTAGAGGCATCAGAAATTTGCCTGTTGCCCTCAACCACGTCCGTATTCTTGTCTTGGGCTGGGGGAGGGCTTTCCAAGGAAGTTGCTCTGCGGACTCGCGAACCTTTGCCGGTCATTGTGCTTGCTGACGGAAGCAATTGAGCATCTTGCAGTTGCCTTCCGATTTCATCGGTTGCTGCAAGTTTGTTCAAATCTCTTTCCAGACCCAACACCTGCATGACTGACAGATAAGCGCCAATGGTGACCCCTGCCCCACCTGACTCAAGAGAGCGCAGAGTTGTCAGGGACATGCCCGCTCTCTCTGCGACTTGCTTGGCGGTCAGCTTGCGGCGTAGCCGGGCAAGCTTCAGCCGCTCGCCGAATGCGGACAGCAGTTTGGATGCGGCGGGCAAGAGAGGCGCTGTTTTCTTGGCCATATGCCAATATTCCTTTATTTTTAAGCATTAACTACCAGAATATTAGCACTTAGCTTGGAGGCTCGCTGCGCTGGCTTGGGGAAAATGAAAAGGCTGCGATTCCTGCGAGGCTTATGAACGTCGACCTCAAGTAACTGCCATTATTCCACCTCAAATAGAGGAATACAGCCAGAATAATGCCACTTAAGCCGTGCAGGTTGACTAGCCCCCTTCCACTTCCCGCGTATCCCATCGTTGCGCCTTGATTGCCTTGTAGAGCATGCCGATGGTCAGTGGCGTCTTGTTCCCACGGCCCTTGGCTCTGCGCTTTTGAAACACATCAAATCCTTCAGGCTGAAAATAGCGGTAGGCGTCGTAATCGATGAGCTCGATGGCGAAGCGCTCCTCCAGTGCCTCCATCAGATGCCGGGCGTCCGCGCCATCGCAACCCAGGTCGAGATTGATCGCGGTGTCCAGGCGAATCGTCTTGCGTTCAGGCAGGCCGATTTCTTCGTGGAGCAGCTCCATGAGCTGGCGCATGGTGTGATCGTCGGGGAAGTCTGGGGCGAGGTGCATGGCGGGGGTTCCGGGATGTTGGCGTGCGTCCGTCTGGAGGGAAAGTTTAGGGGGAATCGCAGGCCATTGGAAAAAGAAGAAAGGTCTCACAGTAGTCTCGGAACCGTCTGCTGAGTATTTCCCTGGCCGCTCGGTAAGGTTCGCCACGCCCTTTCAATGGGGGTAACGGCGACCGAGCAGGGATGAAGCATGACGAAAGGAAAGACCAGTGTTCCGCAGGTCTGGGAGCATTACGGTGGCGATCGGGGCTACAGGATCCTGCGGGACATGACCCCCAGCGAACTGGCAAAAAGAGATGCCGATCAACACGCCTATGAGGCCATGCTCGCCAGGCAGGCGGCGTACATGAGCGAGCGTCTGGCCCAGGTCCGCGAAGCATTACCTTCCGACGTGAAGGGTTGCGTATTTGCCAAGTCCTGCAAGCTGCCTGATTCAGTCATCGACTACCACAACCCGACCGGGTACATCCCGACTGAAGCCCTGAGGGAGTACGGCCAATTTACCTTGTTGGGTGGCCGTCAAGCTGACGAGTCAGGGCGCATTCAGCTTAAGAGTATCAGTGGGTCGTTACCGGCAAGCTTCGGTACGTTTGCCTTGGGTCGGACGATGCCGGTCTCCCTTGGTGCTGCTGCCGGGGCTGCTGGTGCGATCAGCGCTCCTGTGGCGGCGGGTGTACTGATCGGTCTGGTGGGGTTGCTGATGCCCTCGAACCTGGGTGACGGTTCGTTGTACACAGAAGAGCAACTGCGCTCCCTGGAGCAGGCACGTACGCGGGTGCGGTTGCATGTCGAAATCCAGGCCGATGGCACGCTCAAGGGATACGGCTACAACACCCAGGCGCGACGTGGCTGGGAAATGATTCCTGTGGTGACGTTCCAGGCTCGCGGCGAGCAGCAAGTGGCGGACTTTGGCGAAGGGGTCGAGTTGATCTGGACGCCGGCAGTCGATCCTTCCGCGACGCTGGGCATCCCGGCGCTGGAGGCCGCGCCACAGGCTCCGCACATCTGGATTTTTCCGCCGACGCCTGCGGCGGACAGCATCATCGTCAACCCGATCTATCCGCCGGAGTACAAGGATTTCATTCTTGTGTTTCCGGCAGATTCTGGGGTTTCGCCGTTGTATATCGTGCTCAGCATTTCTGATCACAAATATCACCCGACCCCGAAAGGTGCAATTCCTGCTTTTCCTGATCTTGTTCGCGGTCGGTCAAAAACTCCCGTACAAGGAGGTGGAGGATTACGTCCACGTTGGCACGACCGGAAAGGCAATATTTATGAATGGGACCGGCAGCATGGTGCCCTTGAAAAGTACAACCCGCGTGGAAACCATTTGGGTGAGTTCAATCACATCACGGGCGAACAGACCAAAAAAGCGGATAAGACAAGGAAGGTAGAGCCATGAGTTTTGGGGTGTTGGGTTTTTATCCTGGTAAGGATGAGCTGGTATTTGAGCAGAGCATCAGCTTGTCGGTGGAGGACTTGAAGCCCGTGATGCAATGGGCAGGTAGTAATGATCATATTGGTGCGGACTTCAGGCTTTCAACAAAGCAAGTACTTGAAATCGAACGGTTGGCATCGTTGGTTCTTCCTCAAGGACTGGATCTTTATTTAACGTCTTATGACTGAACACCAAGCTCAAACTGTCAGCTATCAAACGTCTTCGCGCTTGCGTTGACTCCCGAGTCGATCAGCGTCACGGCCATTCAGGCTGTATCATCCCGTATCGATTCGACCCCGACCTTTTCTCGACTCGCTGCATTGTCCCGCTAGGCTTTGGGCATCGCAGCAGTCAAAGGAGCGACCGCGCATGCACAGCACCCTGGAACAGGTTTTCGGTTATCCACAGTTTCGTCCCGGTCAGGAGGCGGCCATCGGCGCCGTGCTGGCCGGTCGGTCGGCGGCGGCCATTTTCCCCACCGGCTCGGGCAAGTCCCTGTGTTATCAATTGTCGGCCCTGCTCTTGCCGCACCTGACCCTGGTGGTCTCACCGTTGCTGGCGCTGATGCAGGACCAGTTGGCGTTCCTCAAGCGCCACGGCATCGCGGCGGCGAGTATCGATTCGGCCCAGGGTCGTGACGAAACCAACGATGCCATGGCGCGGGCCCGGTCGGGCGAGTTGAAGATCCTGATGATCTCCGTGGAGCGCCTGAAGAACGAGCGCTTTCGCAATTTCCTGCAGCAGGTGCCGATCTCGTTGCTGGTGGTGGACGAGGCCCACTGTATTTCCGAATGGGGGCATAACTTCCGACCTGACTACCTCAAGCTTCCCGATTACCAGCGTGAGTTCAATATTCCCCAGGTGTTGCTGCTGACGGCCACCGCCACACCCAAGGTCATCGCGGACATGCAGGCGAAATTCGCCATCGCCGCCGCCGATGTGGTGACGACCGGTTTCTACCGGTCGAACCTCAATCTGCTGGTCGAGCCTGTACTGGGTGCCGACAAGCGCGCACGGCTGGTGCAATGGCTGGGCGAGCGGGCCGGGCAACCGAGCATTGTCTACGTCACCTTGCAGCGAACCGCCGAGCAGATCGCCGAACACCTGGGCCAGCACGGTATCGTGGCCGAGGCCTATCACGCCGGTTTGCCCCATGAACAACGCGAAGATATCCAGCGGCGGTTCATGGGCGGGCAATCCAATTGCATCGTCGCGACCATCGCTTTCGGCATGGGCATCGACAAGAGCGATATCCGCAATGTCGTGCATTTCGATCTGCCCAAGTCCATCGAGAACTACAGCCAGGAAATCGGCCGGGCCGGGCGGGATGGGCAGCCGTCCGATTGCCTGGTGCTGGCCAACCGCGACAGTCTCAACGTGCTGGAAAACTTTGTGTATGGCGATACGCCGGAACTTGCAGGCATTCGTTGCGTGCTCGATGACCTGAAGGCCGCCGGCCCCGATGGGCAATGGGAGTTCTTGCTGGGCCCCTTGGCGGACCAGAGCAACATCCGGCAACTGCCGCTCAAGACGCTGCTGGTCCAGTTGGAGCTGCGCCGGCTGATCGCGCCACGCTATGCCTATTTCGCGGAGTATCGCTTCAAGTACCTGAGCGAGCCGCACGAGCTGCTGGCGCACTTCGAAGGTGAGCGAAGGGACTTCGTCTCGGCCATCATCCAGACCTCCAGTCGCGCCCGGGCCTGGGCCACGGTAAATTTCGATGGGATGTACCAGCAATATCACGCTGAGCGTAATCGTGTGGTCAAGGCGCTGGATTATTTCCAGGAAAAGGGCTGGATCGAGCTGGAAAGCAAACAGATGACCGAGGTGTACAGCGTGCTGCAAGCGGACCTGGATACGCAGGTCTTGAGTGCCGAGCTACACGCCTATTTCACCCGACACGAACAAGGTGAAATCGCGCGAATCCACGCCATGCTCGAGTTGTTCGCCACCGACCGTTGCCTGGGTTACCGCCTGGCGCAATATTTCGGCGATGACCATGCGCCAATCCAGTGTGGCCATTGTTCGGTGTGCCATGGGCATGTCGCTCGCCTGCCGGAGCCGCCTGCGTTGCCGGCGCTTGTGGATAAAAACTTCGAGGCGCTGTGCGGCGACTTTATCCACAAGCACGAGCAGCATAGCGGCAGCGTGCCGTCTGCCGAGCGCCTCACCCGCTTCCTGTGCGCAATCAGCGTGCCGCTGTTCACCCGATTGAAGGCGCGGAAGATCCACGGATATGCCGCACTGGAAGCGTATCCATACGCTGAAGTTCGCCAGTGGACCCAAGCGCACCTGTGAGCTGCATCCATCCGCTGAATGCCCTTCATCACACGAATAAATTTCAAAAATATTCGGCGGCTGACTAAGGTGAAGGCTGTCTTCGGATCGCCAACAAGAGAGCCAACATGAACCAGACACCTTTCGATATTCAGCGTGCCGCGGTGGTCGGAGCAGGCACCATGGGCAGGGGCATCGTGATGTGCCTGGCCAACGCTGGCGTAGCGGTGCAGTGGGTCGACAACAATCCGCAGATGCTCGAGCAGGCCCTGGTCGCCGTGGCCGAGACCTATGCCCATGGCGTGCGCCAGGGCCGTATCGACCAGGGTGAGGCCGATGCGCGGATCGCCCGGGTGACACGGGCGGAGGATTACGCGGCAATCCGCAATGTGGACCTGGTGATCGAAGCGGTTTACGAAAACCTTGAGCTCAAACAGAAAATCTTTCGTGAGCTGGACGGCCTGCTCAAGCCCGAAGCCATCCTGGCGAGCAACACCTCGGCGCTGGACATCGATTCCATCGCCGCTGTCACCCGCCGGCCAACCCAGGTCCTGGGCCTGCATTTCTTCAGCCCGGCGCACATCATGAAGCTGCTGGAAATCGTTCGCGGAGCACAAACCTCCAAAACGGTGCTGGACGCGGCGTTGGTGCTGGGCAAGCGCATGGGCAAGGTCAGCGTTGTATCGGGCAATTGCCATGGATTCATTGGCAACCGAATGCTTCATCCTTATGTGCTGGAAGCGCGCAAGATGCTGCTGGAGGGGGCATTCCCCCTTCAGGTGGATGCGGCGTTGCAAGGCTTCGGCTTCGCCATGGGGCCGTTTCGCATGTACGACGTCGTCGGCATCGACCTGGAATGGCGCGCCCGTGAGCTGGCGGGCAAGGGCCAGGACGCGCCCGAGGTGCAAGTGGACAACCGTTTGTGCGAGCTGGGGCGGTTCGGCCAGAAAAGCGGCAATGGGTACTATCACTACGAGCCGGGCAGTCGACAGGCCGAGCATGATGTCGAGGTCGATGCGCTGGTGCTGCGGGTCAGTGAGGCGCTGGGTTTCCAGCGTCGCGAGATCGGCCCGGAGGAAATCCTCGAGCGGTGCTTGCTGGCGCTGGTCAACGAGGGGGCAAAGATCCTGCAGGAAGGCATTGCCGAGTCGGCCCACGATATCGACCTGGTCTACCTGAACGGTTACGGCTTCCCAGTGGACAAGGGCGGGCCGATGGCCTGGGCCGACGGGCAGGGGCTGGAGAATATCCACACACGCCTGCTGGAGCTCGAAACGAAGCAGGGCGACCAGTGGAAGCCCGCGCGCCTGATCGGCGAGCTGGCAGCACAGGGCAAGGGGTTCGCGAACCGATAGGTCGCCATCCCGTGAACCATTGAACAACCATGAAGAGCACTTGATGCCCCAACGCAACGAATACCCACACTTGCAACCCATCACCACACGCTGGCACGACAACGATGTGTACGGTCATGTCAATAACGTCACCTACTACAGTTTTTTCGACACCGCCGTGAATACCTACCTGATCGAAGTGGGTGGCCTGGATGTCCATGACGGAGAGGTGGTGGGGTTCGTGGTGAGCTCGGCCTGCGACTACTTCGCCTCGATTGCCTTTCCAGACCGGATTGAAATTGGCCTGCGGGTCGGCAAGCTGGGCAGCAGTTCGGTGCAATACGAGCTGGCGGTGTTCAAGGCGGGCGAGGAGGAGGCTTGCGCGGCGGGGCGTTTTGTTCACGTATTCGTGGACCGGGCGTCGAATCGGCCAGTGGCGATTCCGGATCGGCTGCGTGGGGCTTTGGAACAGTTGGTGGTCTGAAACAAAAAATCGCAGCCTCCTGTCAGCTCTGGGAGCTGCCGGAGGCTGCGATCTTCAACGGCGGATATCAGTCAGCCGTTAGTCGCGGTAGTGGCGATGATGTTTTTTGCGATGCCCGTAGGCATGGCCGCGACCTGGGTGGCCGTCACGGTAGTAGCGGCGGTCACCACGGCGACCGTCATAACGACGATCATCGTCATCGTCCTTGCCCATGTAGTTACCCAGCGCGCCACCCGCGCC